>NZ_CAXTBM010000025.1:0-25699 GCF_964242765.1 uncultured Hymenobacter sp. | reverse complement strand
CTTTCACGCGCTGCTTGTCGAGCAGGAGAGTAGCGGTGGTGCGGCCCATGGCCTCGAAGTCGGTGGTGATAACCGTCATGTTGAGTAGCTCCTTTAGCGGGGTTTCGTTGAACGAAATGATGCCTACTTCGCGGCCGAGCAGGTAGCTGGTTTGTCGCATTTTCTTAACCAGTTCCACAAGGTCTGTTTCGCGGATAACGACGTAAGCCGTACCCACTTGCAGTACTTCGTTCATGGCGTTTTCAACCACCGCAAACGTCTTGTTGTGTAGCAAACAGAACGAGCGGAAACCCCACGGTAGCTCTTCGGGATGGTTGGCGTCGCTCGGCAGAATCAGCACTAGCCGCGAGTACTTTTCCAGCAGATCGGCCGCGTTTTCCAGCGCCCCAAAAATGTCCTTATCGAAGTCCTGGAACACCCGCAGGCAATCGTGCTTCAGCTCCGGAATATCCTTGTCGAGCAGCACCAATTCCTGCGAGGGAATCCTGTTTAGAATGTTCTGATACGTGGCTTTTTCAGTGTCCAGGGTGAAGTGCGGCATCACCACGTAGTAATTGTATTTGCCCAGGCTCTTTTCAATGATTTCTTCGAACAAATGCACGTTGTAGTGGTGAATCTGGAGGTCCACCGTGGCCTCTTCGCCCAGGGCTTCGAGGAAGGCATAGTAGATAATCTTCTTATAAGAACTCAGTTTATTGAATACGAGCAGAATTTTGAGTTTGCTGGTGTCGTTGGCCTGCACGTAGTAGCCCTTGCCCTGCACCGACGTAATGAAGCCCCGCTCGCGCAATTCGCGGTAGGCTTTTTCTACGGTGTCGCGGGCAATGTAGTACTCAACGCTTAGCTCACTGATGGAAGGAAGTTGGTCGCCATTCTTAAGCAGCCCCCGCTCGATGTCGGTAATCACGGACTGTACGATCTGCTTGTACTTCGGCGTTTTATCTTGGGGCTTTAATTGAAGTTTATAGAAATCAGGGGCAACCATCAACTCGCGAGGTTCGGCCAAACCGATACTCGGGTTTCGGTCGCGGGAGGCAGATTTGTAGATCATGGTGGAGGAAGAAAACAGGTGGGAATTTATAGAGCGGGGCACGCAGGGTCAAAAGCTAATCCATTACCGACTGTGATGCAATCGATTGTATAATCAAGATTCTGATTCATCGGTTGTGCCCCGATCTTACAGCATCTTTACGCAGCAAATGAAAGGCGGAGAAACTCCAAGTGGTTGAAAATACTGAAAAAAGCTTGCTTTAGCAGCTTGAAAGACAATTTTCCCTGGTAAAAATCATCGGGAACGTTGCCAGAACTTTCGATAAGAGCACCTTCAGCTTCCTTTCCCTTAAAAAAAGAAGACCTGACGAACCGATTTTACAATCAGTCCATCAGGTCTTCTAATTGGTAGTAATTCAATAGCTAGATTCAGCAGCCTCTGGTTAAGTTAGCCAAAGGCACTCAAAACTAGCGGCTTACGAAGCCAAGCAATGCTTAACGCACAAAGGCCATGGCCACGCCGCCATCCACGTTGAGCACGTTGCCAGTGCTCTTGCTCAACGAGCCATCCACGAACACGCGCACGGCTTTGGCAATGTCCTCGGCCAGCAGCTCTTCGCCTAGCAAGGTGCGCTTGGCGTAGTGGGCGGGCAGTTCTTCCACCGAGATGCCGTAGGCCTTGGCCCGGCCCGCGGCCCACTCGCCTTCCCAGATCTTGGAGCCGCGCAGCACGGCATCCGGATTGACGGTGTTGACGCGGATTTTGTCGGCGCCGAGCTCGGCGGCTAGCAAGCGGCTCATGTGCAGCTGGGCCGCCTTGGCTGTGCCGTAGGCCACGTTGTTGGGGCCCGCTACCAGCCCGTTCTTGCTGGCGATATTGACGATGTCGCCGCCCAACGCTTGCTGGCGTAGGATGGTAACCGCGGCCTGACTAACCAGGAACTGGCCTTTTACCAGCACGTCGTTGAGGATGTCCCAATCCGCTTGCGTGGTGTCAGCTAAGGGCTTAGAGATTGACAAACCGGCGCAGTTGACGATGATATCGACACCACCGAATTGCAGCACACTCTGGCGCAGCGACTCGGCGATGCTGTCGGCATCGGTCACGTTGATGGCTGCGCTCAGGGCGCTGTCCTTGCCATATTTCTTGCGCAGCTCGTCTTGCGTTTCTTCCAGCCGGTCCCGGTCTACGGCTACCACGCAGGCGCCGAACTTGAGCAGTTCCTCGCAGATGGCTTTGCCGATGCCGCCGGTGCCGCCCGTTACGTAGGCTATTTTGCCGGACAGCGCTTTAGGCGGGGCCATGCGCTGGAGCTTGGCTTCTTCTAACAGCCAGTACTCGATGTTAAAGGCTTCTTGCTCGGCCAAACCCGTGTACTCGCTCACGGCCTCGGCGCCCTTCATTACATTGATGGCGTTGGTGTAGAATTCGGCGGCCACGCGGGCCGTCTGCTTGTCTTTAGCGAAGGCGAACATGCCCACGCCGGGCCACAGAATAATAACTGGGTTGGCATCGCGCATGGCCGGTGAGTTGGCGTGCTTGCTGCGCTCGTAGTACGCGGCGTAGTCCTGGCGGTAAGCCGCAAACTGGCCCTCCAGATACGTTTTAACGCTGGCGGCGTCACCCTGCATCACGTCAGCGTCGAGCACGAGCGGACGAATCTTGGTGCGCAGGAAGTGGTCGGGACAGGAGGTGCCTTTCTGTGCCAGACGGGGCAGATCGTTGGAATTCACGAACTCAAGCACGCGGGCGTCGTCGGTGTAGTGGCCGAGCATGCGGCGCTGGCTGCTAGCCAAGCCGCGCAATACAGGCATCACGGCAGCGGCCTGCTGGCGGCGCTGGGTGGCGTCCAAAGTCTGCTCACGTTTCACGCCGCCGAACACAGGCCCTTTTTTGCCGTAATTGGCTTCCAGGTAAGCGGCCGCCTGCTCGATTACTTCCAAGGTGTTGAGGTAGCACGAATAAGAAGTCTCGCCCCAGGTGAAGAGGCCGTGGCCACCGAGAATGACGCCGCGCAAGTGCGGGTTGTCGGCCACGATCTTCTCCAGTTGCAAGCCCAAGTCGAAGCCCGGCTTCTGCCAGGGCAACCAGCCCATGGTATCACCCCAAATCTCGTGCATGATTTGCTCGCCGTCTTTGCTGGCGGCAATGGCGATGAGGGCATCGGGGTGGAGGTGGTCGATGTGCTTGAAGGGCAGCAGGCCGTGCAGCGGCGTATCAATAGAAGGGGTGGCGCACTTGGGGTCGAAGAGGCAGTACTCGAACAAGCCCACCATCTCGTCTTCGTGTTGCAGGCCGCGGTAACGGTTCTTGAGCTGGTGCAGCTTTTCGACGTAGAGGTTGGCGCAGCCTGCCTTCGTTAAAGTACCGATGTCGCCACCCGAGCCTTTCACCCACATCACTTCGGCGGCTTCGCCCGTGACGGGGTTGGTTTCCTGGATTTTACAGGAGGTATTGCCCCCGGCGTAGTTGGTCAGGCGCAGATCGGCGCCGAGCAGGTTGGAGCGGTACAGGAACAGGGCGACTTCATCGCCGCTCAACTCCAGCGCCTTCGCCTCGTCCCACAAATAGCTGACGTGCTGAAAGGTTAGCGTTTTTTCCATAGTGATGCTTCTGTGAAGTTGCCAGAAAACAATAAGAGTATGCTTTTCATCAAAGTACGTGGATCGGCTTACGGCGAAACTCCTGCACTCTCCTGTTCACCGGTAAATTATTTATTAAAACTGGTACTTTGCTTGCACTGGAAAGAAACTTTCCAGGCTGCTCAGGAGAGCACAGGACTGTTTGTGGCAGTATATAAAGCAGATTTGGTAAAAATCTCACACTATGGCAGTCATTTGGGGAGTTATTTTTCACGCATTAGGCGGCTTTGCATCCGGCAGTTTCTACTTGCCCTATAAGAAGGTAAAAGGGTGGTCTTGGGAGAGTTACTGGCTGGTAGGCGGCATCGTATCGTGGCTGCTGGTGCCGTGGTTGCTAGGCTTTCTAACCATCCCTAACCTGACGGAAGTGCTGCGCCAAACGGATAACACCACGCTGTTTTGGGTGTACTTCTGGGGCGTGCTCTGGGGCTTTGGAGGCTTAACCTTCGGGCTAGGCATGCGCTATCTAGGGCTCTCGCTGGGGATGGCCGTTATTATGGGGCTTTGCGCCTTGGTTGGTACGCTGGTACCACCTATCTGGGGCGGTACCATGTCGCAGCTAATGAGTACTGCTTCGGGGCAGGTGACGCTGTTTGGTTTGTTTGTGTGCCTAGTAGGCATTTTGATTTGCAGCCGGGCCGGTATTATGAAGGAAAAGTCCTTGTCGGCCGAGGCAAAAGCAGAATCGATTGCCGAGTACGATCTGCGGAAAGGGCTCTTAGTAGCCGTCTTTTCGGGAGTCATGAGTGCCTGTTTTGCCTTTGGGCTGGAAGCCGGCCAGAAAATTGCCGATCTGGCGGTGCAGCAGGGCGCCGACCCGCTTTATAAAAACAACGCCATCCTGGTGGTGATTTTGCTTGGTGGCCTTACCACCAACGCGGTGTGGTGCTTGTATCTCAACCTCAAAAACCGCACGTACACCGACTACGTCAACCCTTCGTTCCCAGCGCTGCGCAACATTCTATTTTGCGCCCTGGCAGGTACTTTGTGGTACTTCCAATTCTTCTTCTACGGCATGGGCGACACCAGACTAGGCGTTTACCGCTTCTCGGGCTGGACTCTGCACATGGCTTTCATTATTGCTTTCAGTTCGATGTGGGGCCTATACCTGCACGAGTGGCGTGGCGCCAACCGCGCTACTATGCGCACTGTAACCGTTGGTATTCTGACGGTGGTACTATCCACAGTGATAGTAGGCTACGGCAACTACCTTGGTTCAGGTAACGAGGAAACTGCCGTACAAGCTGAAAAGAAACCAGTGACGCAAGTTGCCACAGAAACGCAGCAGGCACAATAAGTAGTTGCTAGGTAGCTACTTTGTCAATTCCGCTTATTGTAATTTAAGCGGGTAGGAGCATGCTGCGGAGGGCAAGCTCTGACCTGAAAGTTTATTAGTAGCGCTAAGCTGCACGTGCAAAGCACCAGCAAATTGTGAATAGATACAAAAAGAGCCCAGTATTAAACTGGGCTCTTTTTGTATCTATCGGAGAAGCTAAATAACCCTGACGAACAGGTAGGTACGGGAAGGGGTACAAAAAGGCTGGTAATATCTTCATGGATATTTCACAATTCGGCAAGCCATCTGCCTCAACCTCACCTATAAACCGTATGAGAAAGCTATATCACTTAGCTAGGATGTTGCCTTTACTGGCGTTACTCCTCTTCGCCCAGTCTTTGTTTGCGCAAGCGCAATCGATTTCTGGCAAAGTAACTACTGCCGATAAAAACGAACCGTTGCCTGGCGTGACAGTGGTAGTCAAAGGCACGACCGTTGGGACGGGCACGAACGCCGATGGCAGTTTCACTCTGAGCGCGCCTAGCAGCACGGGTACGCTGGTGTTTTCTTTTGTTGGCTACATCACGAAAGAAGTGCCAATCGACGGCAAAACCACCGTTAATGCTGCTCTCTCGGCTGATACGAAAGCCCTCGATGAGGTGGTGGTAGTGGGCTATGGCACGCAGAAGGCTGGCAACGTGACGGGCGCCGTTACGGGTATTACGGCGAAGGAAATCGAGGAGCGGCCAGTCAACCGCATCGAGAATGCCCTGGTAGGGCAGATGCCGGGCGTGTATGTGCAAACTACTACGGGGGAGCCCGGCGCCGATTTGCAGATTCGGGTGCGGGGCGCGGCTTCCATTAACGCCTCTTCCGACCCTCTATATGTGGTAGACGGAGTGCCGGTCGACAACCTGCGCGGCATCAACCCCACCGACGTGGCTACCATTGACGTGTTGAAAGATGCCGCTTCGGCCGCTATCTATGGTTCGCGCGGTAACAACGGGGTGGTATTAGTGACCACCAAGCGTGGCAAGAAAGGCGCTGCCAAATTGCAGTTCTCGGGTTTCACGGGTGTTCAAATAGCGGAGAGCCGGCTCGATGTGCAGTCGGCGGAAGAGTGGATTCAGATGCGTAAGGAAGGTATTGACTTGGACTGGTTGGCGCAAAACCCCATCAACCGGGCGGAGGACTCGCGGGCTACGCGCCTTCAGCGCCTGACCGTGAACGGCACGGCCCCGAGTACGACGAACGTGATTCGGTACACCTACGACCCTAAGTGGGAATATGGCCAGGACAGCCTAGCCTACATCAACTGGCAGGATGCTATTTTCCGCAAGGCAATTATGCAGCAGTACACGGTGGGCGTGTCGGGCGGCACCGACAACGTGAACTACAACGTGAACGGCTCGTTTCTGGACCAGAAGGGCATCATCATCGGTAGCAATTTGCAGCGGGCTACGCTACGGGCCAATTTCGACGCGCAAATTCGCAAAGGCATCAAGCTGTTCATGACGCTGGCCCCGAGCATGGAATGGAGCAGCCTGGGCCGCGTGGACGGCACTGGCGGGCAAGCGCTGAACGCCGCCCAAATGCCGCCCGTTGCTCCCAAAGAAGCCGGCATCTACGTGGGCGCCGACCCATTCGTCACGTATGCGTGGTCGGGCCGCTACATCAGCCCCGTGGCCGTAATGGAGCGCACCGAGGCCAACGGTACCCGTACCCGCCTCAATGCCAACATGGGTCTGAACCTCGACCTTTACAAAGGGCTGCAACTACAGTTGCTGGGGGCCATGGACAACGGCTACTTCCAGGATCAAATATTCACCCCGACCAATGCCAGCCGCGAATGGTTCGGGGCGGCCGAAGGCTCATTGAGTACGTCGCGTTACTATCAGACGTTCAACACGCGCTACCTCTTTCAAAGCGTGCTGAATTACACCCGCAAGTTTGGCGACCACAACCTGAACGCCATTGTGGGCTACTCGGTGGAGCGCACTCGGGTTGATGCTTCGCAGCAGGAAAACGGCCAGCTGCCCAACGACCTAACCTACCTGTTTGACCGGGCCAATTCCACAACCAACCGCAACAACATCAGCGCCGGTAAAGAAGCCCTGCTATCGTACTTCGCCCGCGCACAGTACGATTACAAGGAGAAGTACCTGCTCTCGGCCAGCTTGCGGCGCGATGGTTCTTCTAAGTTTGGCTCCAACCGGCCGTTTGGTTACTTCCCAGCCGTTTCGTTGGGCTGGCGGGTATCGAGCGAGGATTTCATGCAGGGGGTTACCTTCATCAGCGACCTGAAGGCGCGGGCCAGCTGGGGCGTGACGGGCAACAACCGCATTCCCAACAACTCGCAGTTCGCCACCCTGGGCGTGAGCAATTACCCGCTGAATGGTTCGAGTGTAAACGGGTACGCCCCGAGCGGTTTCCAGAACGAGGACCTGGGCTGGGAGCAAACGGCCAGCTTCAACTACGGCCTCGACTTCAGCGTGCTGCAAAACCGGCTGCAAGTAACGGCCGACTACTACACAAAGAACACCACCGACATGCTCTACACGGTGCCACTCTCGTCGCTCACCGGCTTCACCCGTACCTTCGTCAACATCGGCGAAGTGTACAACCAAGGCGTGGAACTCGGCCTGAACTCGCGCAACTTGGTGGGTGCCTTCGAGTGGGGCACGAGCTTCAACGTTTCCTACAACAAGAACCGCGTGGAACGGCTGGACTACGACAACACGCCCGTGCCCACTGGCAGCAGCCCCGGCGGCTTCGTGAGCATCCTGCAAGTGGGCTTGCCCATCAACTCCTACTTGCTCTACGATGCCATCGGCGTGTACCAGACCCAAGCCGAGGTGGATACTGAGGCGAAACTAGCCAACACCCGCGTGGGGGATATCAAGTACCGCGACGTGAACGGCGACGGTCAAATCACGGTTGATGACCGCACCATCATGGGTAACCCGATACCTAAGTTCACGTTTGGCGTTACCAACAACTTCCGCTACCGGAATTTCGATCTGAGCGTGCTGGTAAATGCCCAGCAGGGCGGCGAGTTGTACTCGCTCATCGGCCGCTCCATCGACCGGCCCGGCATGGGCTACCTCTACAACCACGCTTCAAGTTGGAACAACCGCTGGAAATCAGAAGCCGAACCTGGCGACGGCAAAACGCCGAGCATCACGGCCCAGAACAGTTCCCTGCTCGATTCGCGCTGGCTCTACAGCTCCGACTACCTCCGCATCAAGAACGTGACCCTGGGCTACACCTTGCCTAAGAATCGGCTCTACTCTGGTGCCCGTATCTACCTGGCCCTGGAAAACGCCTACATCTGGCACAACTACACCGGTGGCTTCTCGCCCGAGGCGTTGCAGACCGGCGGCTTCGACAACGGCAGCTACCCACAGGCCCGCACCTACACGGTCGGCTTCAACCTGTCTTTGTAGTACGGTCCCATCTCAATTGATACTCCGATGAAAGCAATTAAATACGTCACCTACGCTGCGGTCCTGACTATATCCGGGCTGCTGGCTACGTCCTGCAAGGAAGATATTCTCTACATCCCGCCCGTGGCCAACAACACGGTGGATGAGTTCTACAAAGACGAAAACCAGGTGAACCAGGGCGTGATGGCCATCTACAACGGCTGCCTGTCGCTGCCCGAGAATTCGTACTGGTTTCTAGCTGAATTCCGCTCCGACAACGTGGCTGCCGACGTTGCAACCGTGCAGCGGGATTACAGCGACGTGAGCAATTTCAACGCGACTTCGCAAACCCCTCAGCTTCAAGCTACCTGGACTGATTTATACGAAATCGTGTACCGGGCCAATATTCTGCAAGAGCGAATTCAGCCTTTCACTTTTGCCCGCGTCGAGCAGTTCAAGGCCGAAGCCCGGTTTCTGCGCGCGTTGGCTTACTTTGATTTGGTACGCTACTGGGGCGCGGTGCCCATCGTCAACAAATCAGTGGGTATTGAAGAGTCGAAAGTTGTACCTCGCTCTCCCATCACCGACGTGTATAAGCTTATCGTTGATGACCTAACCTTCGCTGCCGAAACCCTGCCCGCCGCCTACCCAGTTGCCGACAAAGGCCGCGCCACCAAGTGGGCCGCCAAAGCCCTGCTAGGCAAGGTGTACCTCACCATGTACGGCTACCCGCTGCGCCAAACCAGCGCCCTGCCGCTAGCCAAGCAGCAACTTATGGAAGTGTACGCCGCTGCCGGGGCCAACACTTTCTCGGTAGCCCCGAACTTCACCGACTTGTTTAAAGCGGCCAACGACAACCGGTACGCCGTATTCGAGCTACAGTACATTTCTGGCGGCACCGGCCTGGGTAACCCTATTCCGTGGCAGCAGGGCCAGGTGTTCCCCACGTTTTGGTCGCCGTTCACTGGATTTGCGGCCGACTTTACGCTGCCTCCCGCCTTGTTCGGCGCCAACTGGCCCAAGATTGACAAGCGCAAGGCCGCAACGATTGACTCGGTTATCCGCAATCCAACCACTAATGCCATCGTTGCCGGGCGGCCGCAGATCACTAAGTTTCTGGAGAAGGGTGTCACGGGGGTGCAAAACCGGACCGACTACCCCAACAACTTCCCTATCATCCGCTTCGAAGACGTGGTGCTGATGTACGCCGAAGTGTTAGGCGAGGAATCTGGTGGAGCACCACCGGCCCTGGCCCTCACCCTCATCAACCAGATTCGGACCCGCTCCGGCTTGTCGGCCTTCACGGCCGCCTCGCCCGAGGTTGCAACGAAAGACGCCTTCCGGGCCGCCGTGCTGAAAGAGCGCCGCTACGAGTTTATAGCGGAAGGCCAGCGCTGGCACGACTTGGTGCGCACTGGCAATGCTATTCCGGTGATGACGGCCTTTAAGCGTAGTACCACCGGCACTACTCCTACTGGCGGCGCTAACTTCCGGCAACTCGACGAACACGATTTGCTATTCCCCATTCCGATCTTGGAACTGCGTCTCAACCCTGGCTTCTGGGAACAAAACCCTGGTTACAACTAATAGTCGGGTCTACTTTCAACGGGCAGCCTTTAGCAAGCTGCTCGTTGCTTTTTGTGCGCCTTGGAGGGCCAACGAATGATGCGCGCCGCCGCTATTCTCTGTGTTTACTACACTCATCCATGAACTACACTTCCAACAAGGCCAGCTACCTGCTGCTGATTGGTAGCTTGCTGGCCGCTGGTTTCTCACCCAAGCCTAGCCCGAAAACCAAGCCTGAACCCGCTGCTACGCAGCGCCAAATGGAGCGGCTGGGCCGGGGCGTGGTAGCCGTGAAACAGGAGGGAGGCGGTGTGTTTGTGAGCTGGCGGCTACTGGCCTCGGACCCGGTAGGTGCCGGCTTCCAGGTCTTTCGCCAAACGAAAGGTGGCAAAGCCGTAAAACTCACCAGCCAACCCATAACTGCCAGCACCAACTGGGTCGATAAAACCGCTGATGCCGGGCAAGCTTACACGTATTCCGTGCAGCTCGTTGCTGGCAAAGCAGGCGCCCGTAGCCCCCAAGACGCTTTGCCGGAGCAGGCCGCGGTGTGGGCGCAAAACTTTATGCGGGTGCCGCTCAAGCGCCCCGCTGGCGGCAGCGTAAGCAGCGGCCCCGAAATCAGTGAATACACCTACACCGCCAACGACGCCTCCGTAGCTGATTTGGATGGCGACGGGCAGTACGAAATTGTGCTGAAGTGGGAGCCCTCCAACGCCCGCGACAATGGTTCGGCGGGCATTACGGGCCCGGTACTGCTCGATGCCTACAAGCTGGATGGCACGCAGCTGTGGCGCATCAACCTGGGCAAGAATATTCGGGCGGGTGCCCACTACACGCAGTTCCTGGTGTATGATTTTGATGGCGACGGCAAAGCCGAGCTAGCCTGCAAAACCGCCGATGGCACCATCGACGGCAAAGGCACTCTCATCGGCGACGCCAACAAAGACTACCGCACCCTCACAGTGCCCACTGATGCCGCCGCCATAGCCAGCCCACGCGACAGCAAGTACGGCCGGGTGCTGGCCGGGCCCGAGTACTTCACCGTGTTCAACGGCCTGAACGGGGCGGCTATGGCCACGGCGCCCTACGCCCCTGGCCGCGGCGACCTAGGCGGCTGGGGCGGCATCGGGGGCAACGGCGGCAACGACAGCCACGGCAACCGCGCCGACCGCATGCTGGCCGCTGTAGCGTACCTGGACGGCGTGCACGCCAGCGCCATCATGTGCCGAGGCTACTATGGCCGCTCGGTGCTGGCCGCCTGGGACTGGCGCGACGGCAAGCTCACCTCCCGCTGGGTATTCGACTCGCAGGACGCTAAAAACCCGTTCTCGGGCATGGGCAACCATGGCTTGAGCGTTAACGACGTCGACTTCGATGGGAAAGACGAAATCGTGTACGGCTCGATGGTAGTCGACGACAACGGCAAGGGACTGTTCAGCACCGGCTTGCGCCACGGCGACGCGCTGCACGTCAGCAACTTCGACCCCACCACGCCCGACTTGGAGGCGTGGGGCGTGCACGAAAACGAGGAGAAAGTACCCGGCTACGAAAACGGTCCGGGTGCGGCCCTATACGACGCCACCACCGGCAAAGTGCTGTTCTCGGGCGTGCCCGGTCAGGATGTGGGCCGGGGTATGGCCGCCGACATCGACCCGCGCCACTTAGGGGCTGAAATATGGGCCAGCAACTCAGAGTTGGGCCTGCTTTCCAGCAAAGGCGAGAAAATAGGTCCGGCGCCCCGCGCCGTCAACTTCGGCATTTGGTGGGACGGCGACTTACTGCGCGAATTGCTCGATGGCACCACCGTTTCCAAGTGGGACTACAAGGCCGGCACTGCCAGCCCGCTGCTGGATGGCAAACCCTTGGGGGCCATGTCCTGCAACGGTACCAAAGCCACGCCCTGCATCAGCGCCGACTTATTTGGTGACTGGCGTGAGGAAATAATCTGGCGCAACGCCAACAACGAGGAACTGCTGATTTTCACGACCACCATTCCAACTACGCACCGTTTCGTGACCCTCATGCAGGACCCGGCCTACCGCGTTGCCGTGGCCCGCGAGAACGTCGGCTACAACCAGCCCCCGCATACCAGCTACTACCTGGGCGAAGGCATGAAACCGGAAACTGCCAAGATTAGCAAGTAACCAGTTTCAGGAACGGTTTGACGCCAATAGTATAGCTCTTGAACAGTGTAGAGACGCGACACTTCGCGTCGCGTCGTTGAACGTCCGCCTCAGAAAAATCTAGATCAACAACCTCGGCAACGCGGAGACGCGAAGTGTCGCGTCTCTACACCATTCGCCCAGTTGTCAACTGGCCTGAATCACTTCTTAGAAGCACGCTCTGTTTTTTGTTACGTGCTTACTGTCAAATAACAACCAGAAGAAGCCACACCTGCACCCATGAAGAACCTCCTAGCCCTGCTGGCGCTGCTCGGCGCTTTAACCGCTTTTGTGAAGTTGCCCAAACCCACGCTTTACCTCATTGGTGATTCCACCGTGCGCAATACCAACACCCCGCAAGCCGGGTGGGGCAGCCAGCTTGCCAGCTATTTCGACACCACCAAAATCAGTGTCAATAACAGCGCCATGGCGGGCCGCAGCACCCGCACGTTCATCTCGGAAGGCCGCTGGGACAAAGTACACACCGCCCTGAAGCCCGGCGACTTCCTAATCATGCAGTTCGGCCACAACGAAGGCAGCGCCCCCGATACCACCAAAGCCGGTCGTCGGGGTGTGCTCAAGGGCACCGGCGAAGAAACCAAGGATTTGGTTTGGCCTGATGGCCACCAGGAAACCGTGCACACCTACGGCTGGTACTTGCGCAAATTCATAAAGGAAGCGAAAGCTAAAGGCGCCACGCCCATGGTGGCTTCCATGATTCCGCGCAACGAGTGGAAAGAAGGTAAGGTGATTCGGGCCACCAACGACTACGGCAAATGGGCCGCCGAAGTAGCCAAGCAGGAAGGAGTACCCTTCATTGACCTGAACAGCATTACCGCCGACAAATACGATAAACTCGGCCCTGAGGAAGTGAAGAAGTTTTTCCCCGGTGACCACACCCACACCAACGAAGACGGCGCCCGCCTCAACGCCGAATCGGTAGTTGATGGCATCAAAGCAACCAAAAGTTTGCCCTTGAGTAAGTTCTTGGCTAAACACTCGGTTAAGTAGCCTATCCAACTAAGGACTGTCATTCCGACGCAGGAGGAATCTGAATAAACTTGTCGAACGGATTTAGCCAGATTCCTCCTGCGTCGGAATGACAAATTACTGGTTGGCTAGCTTTAGTAGGCGTTTCAAGCAGGACAGTTTTAAGATTATATGCCATAGCAAACGAAACATGCAACAGCAACTAAACAACAGCACGCAGCGCGGCAAAGGCGTTTTAACCTACGGCTTCTTGCTCGTGCTACTTGCGCTTTCCGCTTTCACCATTTTGCCGCAAGCATCTAAAAGACCAACGCTTTTCTTGATTGGTGATTCGACGGTGAAGAACGGTAAAGGCAAGGGAGATGGCGGCCTGTGGGGATGGGGCAACTTCCTGCCGGCTCACTTCGATACCACCCGCCTTGCGGTGCGCAACAATGCCCTCGGCGGCACCAGCAGCCGTACGTTCCGCACCAACGGCCTCTGGGACAAAGTGCAAGTGAACATCAAGCCCGGCGACTTCGTGATTATGCAGTTCGGCCACAACGACAACGGTCCGCTAGCCGATACCGCTCGGGCACGCGGCACCATCAAAAGCAACGGTGAGGAAAGCCAAGAAATCTACAACCCCATCAAAAAACAGCAGGAAGTGGTGCACAGCTACGGCTGGTATCTGCGCCAATTCATTGCCGACGCCAAAGCCAAAGGCGCCACGGTGTACGTGTGCTCGCCCATTCCGCGCAACTCCTGGACCGCCAGCAAAGTGAACCGCGCCTCCGCCGACTACGCCCTGTGGGCCGCAGAAGCCGCTAAGCAAGGCGGTGCCTACTACATCGACCTCAACAAAATCATTGCCGACAAATACGATAAGGAAGGCGAAGAGAAAGTGAAGAGCACGTACTTCAACGCCACCGACCATACCCACACCATTGAGGCCGGCGCCAAGCAAAACGCCGAATCAGTAGCCGATGGGCTGAAGAGCATCAAGAAAAACCCGCTTCTCAAATATATGGTGAAGGCCAGCTAGAAAGCCGCCAAAAAAGCCCGTCCTGCTGAGCTTACCGAAGCAGGACGGGCTTATGTTTTCGTAACGCTTTTCCTTACTGCTTCAACAGCACAGTAAGTTCTTTCTCCGTTACCGGGAAAACGGTGCCGTGGCGGAGGCCTTTAGGGAACTGAACCTTGTCGGAAACGTCGGTCCAGGTCTGGAGGTCCGTGGATTGTACGGCGCCGTATTTGTGCTCGGTGTACTTGTCGAAATACACCAGCCACTCGTTGCCGAGCTTCACGGCCGTGGGTCCTTCTGCCCAGTACTTGCCGGTGATAGGAGCCGAGGCTTTGCTATAGGGGCCGGTAATACTGTTGCTGAAGGCTACGCGCAGATTCTTTTGGGCCGGCTCGCGGGTTTCATCTTTCAGAAACATCACGTAGCGCTTGCCGTCGCGCTGAATGGTGGCGTCGATGACGTTGAAGCCGGGTTCGTAGAGCAGTTTGGTGTCGGAGTAGGTTTTGAAATCCTTGGTCGTGACGTAGTAGATGCGGTGGTTGTAGGCGGCATCGGCGGTGCTTTGGGTTTCGGGGAAGCGGCCCTTGATGGTAGTTGCCCAGTAGATGACGTAGGCGCCAGTGGCCTCGTCGTAGGTGATTTCCGGGGCCCAGCAGTTGCGGGCTTCCGCCTCCTTTTGCATCACCGGCACAAACTGCTGCGCGCTCCAATTGATAAGGTCTTTGGAACTAGCGTAGCCGATGCCTTTGTCGTTCCAGCTTACGGTCCAGACCATGTGAAACTGGCCGTCCTTGCCCCGGATGATGCAGGGGTCGCGCATGAGCTTGTCTTTCGACACGGTGGGACGCAAGAAGGTGCTGTCTTTTTTCAGGGAAGTCCAGGAGTAGCCGTCGCGGCTGTAGGCGAGGTGCAGGCCGTCTTCGCCGTTGCCTTTGAAGTAGGAAAACACCAGCGGCTCTCCCTTCTTAGCTGGCTGCTGCGCCGAAGCGGGCAAGGCCGCCAAGGCAAGCCCGAAAACACCTAGCGCGGTGCAGATACTTATTGCAGCTCTGTGAGTGCTTGTTTGCATTGAAATAAGATGCGTTTTGAAAAGACTGGAGCGGGAATAAAGCTAGAACTTATAGCGGTTTGCTGACCAGTATACCTTGTAGAGACGCGACACTTCGCGTCTCGGCGTTGCTGAGATTGTTTGTCGTGCAGTTTTGCTCGTTCAACGCCGAGACGCGAAGTGTCGCGTCTCTACAGAACCGGTACATCATTCGTGGAACAGCTGCTACAGGAAGGCAACTTATGAGTATCCGCTTCTTATTTAGTTGGTTATCTGGACGGAGCTGTCGTTGATTTCGGAGGGGTGAGTTTTCAGCAGGCGGATGATTTCGGCGCCCGCCAGGACGACCGGACCGTAGCCGTGGGCGGCATACACGTTCACGGGGCGGTAGTAGTAGAAGGCCGGGTCGAAGCCCATGCCGGTGCCCACACAGGTGCCTTCCACTTGGCCTTTGTTGGTGACTTTGGTGCTCACGGCGTTCCAGCCCAGCAGGGCCATCGGGCCGTAGGCTTTGGTGTCAAGCCAACCCTTGTTGATGCCGTGGGCAATGGCATAGGTGTAGATGGCGGTGGCCGAGGTTTCCAGGTAAGAATCGTTGCGGTCCAGGAGCTGATGCCAGAAGCCACTACCGGCTTGCAGGGCCGCCAAACCTTTGACGTGGGCTTTCAGCTGCGCCAGAATGGCGGGGCGGCCGGGGTGGTCTTCGGGCAGCACGTCCAGAATATCAACGGTGGTCATCAGGGCCCAGCCATTGGCCCGGGCCCAGTGGAACTCAGGGTGTACGCTCATTTCCTGCACCCAGCCGTGCATGTAGAGGCCCTTTTGCTGGTTGAACATGCGCTGCGAAAACTGCGTGTACTGCTTCACCACCTCGTCGTAGTAGCGCCGCTCACCCGTGAGTTTGCCCATCTGCGCCAGCACCGGGATGGCCATGTACATATCGTCGAGCCAGAGCGTGTTCGGTTGCGGCCGGTTGCGTGCCAGGGTGCCATCGGTCAGCCGGAATTCCTTGGTCATGATATAGTTGACGAAGCCGTCAATCAAAGGGCGCAGCTCGGCCGACAAGCCCGCACGTTGCGCTCTGATCATGGCGGCCGTCAGGGCCCCACCGTCATCGAGAGCGTGCGGGTTCATGAAGCCGCGCATGGGCGTCGGCGCCTTCGGGTTGGCGTTTTGGAAATCCTTGTAATAGGGCGCCAACTCCGCCAGAAACTTCAGCCGGTCGAAGGTGTAGGCGGTGTATTTCTTGTCGCCGGTTACTTCGCCGGCCAGCAGCATGCCCGAGTACGTGACGCCCCATTCGTAGCTGGTCAGGCGGAAGTCGCCAGGCTTGATAACGGCGTTGGGGTTGAACTTGGCAGTGGTGCTGACCACGGCATTGGTTTGCTTGTCGACAAGTTGGGCGGGCGTAGCGGCGTTCAGGTAGGTGTACACCCGATCCAGCACCTGCTTCACTTCCTCGGCCTTGGTTTTGCCGTACGGCACCGGATAATCGGGCTGCAACAAGTGCAGCGGCGTGGTGGTGTCGTTGGCTTTCGCCGGGGCTTGCTGCGCTAATAGCGGCGTGCTAGCCAGAAGCGTTAATCCGAATAAACCTACTGCCAAGTGTTGGGAAGAAGTTCTTTTCATGGAAAGTAAAGCAGGGTGGAAGTGGCGCGTGCTGTTTAGGTTCGGCTTGGTTTGAGTGCTAGTTCCCGTCGGGCTTTATCACCGTATTGCGGGGACTGTCGGCCCAGGCTAGTTTATCCAGGGCATCAGGATGCGCGGGGTCGAAGGCAGGAAGGTCCGTTTTCAGGTATTTTGCTAGGCCTAGCTTGTTGGCTTTGATGCCTTCTACCACGCACTTCGCAATTTCGTAGGCGCCGTAGGGGTTGAAGTGGGTGTTGTCGGCGAGGGCCTTATCCTGACCGGGATAGGTGTTGGCGGGATAGTGTACGAAGGCTTGCATCGACGCCTGCACGCCCAGCGCTTCGTAGAGCGTGGTGGTCATGGCGTTGAGGTCAATCAGCGCTACGCCTTCCTGTTGAGCCACTTTGCGGGCCGCGTCGGGGTAGTCGCCGAGGCTATTCACGTTTTTGCCGGTGGCTTCATCGAAGTTGCGGCGGGCGGTGGACGTCACGATAACCGGGATGCCGCCCTTCTTCTTGGCTTCGCGCACAAAGAGTTGCAGCCGTTCGGTGTACGACTTGTAAGCCCCATCGTTAGGGCCTTTTTCCTTCTGGTCGTTATGGCCAAACTCCACGAACAGGTAGTCGCCGGGCTTCATCACGCTCAGCACCTTGTCGAGGCGGCGGGAGCCGAGGAAACTACCCAAACTTAGTCCCGATTCGGCGTGGTTGGCAATGGCTACGCCCGGCTTGAAGAAGCGCGGAATCATCT
Organism: uncultured Hymenobacter sp.; assembly: GCF_964242765.1. NCBI lineage: Bacteria > Pseudomonadati > Bacteroidota > Cytophagia > Cytophagales > Hymenobacteraceae > Hymenobacter > uncultured Hymenobacter sp. The sequence continues at coordinate 8,217 of NZ_CAXTBM010000025.1, read as the reverse complement.
GGCCCCAGGCTGCCCACGGCTCGTCATCCTGATTGACGACGGTGGAGTTTCCGGCCAGAAAAACCGTCACGGCATTGTTGACGGGCGTTATTTCCAGGGCGTTGAGGCAGGTGGCCGCGCCGTTGAATTCCAGCGTCAATTTGTTGTCCCAGTCCAGCTTGCCTAGTTCCCGCGGCTTCAAGCCCACCGTCAGAGTGTCGTTGATGCGGCGGGTTTTGAGGTTGACAGTGAAGGTTTCGGTGGTGAATTTGCCGGGCGCGGTTTCCGTCTTTTCCAGCAGCAAACGGCGCGATTCGGCTTTCACCATCGTGGAAGCTCGCTTCTTCGAGTCGCCGAGCGTGACGGTTACGTTGTAGTTGCCTTCCGGTAAATCAACCGAGAAGTAGAAGGGTTTGTCACTAGTCACGAAGTCGCCTTTCAGCGCATCCTTGCCTTTGCGGTCCACAGCCGTGACGGTGGTGTTGAAGTCGAAACCGTAGCCTCTCTCCTCGGAATACGTGGCCGAAGGCAGCACCTGCCGATAGCCGGGCGCCACGCTGCCCGCCCCCAAGTCAAACTTGTAGCTCGTCTTGCCCGATTGTGCCGCAACGCCCGAAGTAAAAAGCACACCAAGGAAAGTGGCCGGCAGGAACAGGGTAGGTCTCATGGAAGAGTGGTAGGTGACGTTACTAAAAGTACTATCTGTGCTACTATCCGCCTGCCTGTACTGTCATGCTTGGGCGAGGGGTATTTCAGGGTAGCAAGCAGTTAAGTGCAGCCCGTCCGCTGAGCAGGAAACGCAAACTTCATGTAACCTACAGCGCGTTTATCTAGTCTTGAGGTATTCCAATCAATCCTCACTGCTATGACAACCCCTGCTGCAACCCAACGTCTGCAAAACCAAGTGGCCTTAGTTACCGGCGCTAGCTCCGGCATTGGAGCCGGCGTGGCCCTAGCCATGGCCGCCGAAGGAGCCGCTGTCGTCGTCAACTATGCCCACAGTCCCGAAGGAGCCGACGCGGTGGTAGACGAAATCACGAAGGCCGGTGGCAAAGCCATTGCCATCAAAGCCGACGTCAGCAAAGAGGACGAGGTGCTAGCCATGTTCGACGGAATCCGCAAGGAGTTTGGCACGCTGCATATCCTCGTCAACAACTCCGGTATTCAGGTGGATGCGCCCCTGCTGGACATGACGCTGGAGCAGTGGCAAAAGGTAATCGACGTGAACCTGACTGGCCAGTTTCTGTGCGCCCGCGAAGCCGCCCGCGAGTTTGTCAAGCGCGGTCCGCAGCCGGAAATATCGAAGGCCACCGGCAAGATTATCTGCATGAGCTCGGTGCACGAGGTGATTCCGTGGGCCGGCCACGTCAACTATGCCACCAGCAAAGGCGGCATCATGCAGCTCATGAAAACGATGGCGCAGGAACTGGCTCCCCACAAAATTCGGGTGAACAGCATCGGCCCCGGCGCCATTGCCACGCCCATCAACGAGTCGGCCCGCGACACGCCCGAAGAAGAGAAAAGCCTGCTCACCCTCATTCCCTACGGCCGCATCGGCGAGCCCGCCGACATCGGCAGCGTGGCCGTCTGGCTGGCCTCCGATGAGTCGGACTACGTGACTGGGATTACGCTGTTTGCCGACGGCGGCATGACGCTGTATCCGGGGTTTGCTGATAACGGCTGATAAAAGGGGGTGAGGTCTGCCAGCTGAACAATTCACTTAACTCCCTACTTTTTAGAATATAAACTCTAGGGGTGAGGTCCATGACGAAAGAGCAAGAACGGCAACACGAAGAGCACGCAGGCAAAGCGCGCTGGCACCAATTCGGCCCTTACCTGAGCGACCGGCAGTGGGGAACCGTGCGCGAAGACTACAGCGCCGACGGCCAACCCTGGACCTACACCACCCACGACCAAGCCCGCAGCCGGGCCTACCGCTGGGGCGAGGAAGGCATCGGCGGTATCTGCGACCAAAAACAGCTGTTGTGCCTCGCTCCGGCGTTCTGGAACGGCCAAGACCCTATTCTGAAAGAGCGTTTCTTCGGCCTCAGCGGCCCCGAAGGCAACCACGGTGAGGACGTGAAGGAGTTGTACTACTACCTCGACAACACGCCCACGCATTCCTACATGCGGATGCTCTACAAGTATCCGCAGCACACCTTTCCGTACGATTGGCTGGTGCAGGAAAACGCCCGTCGGGGCCGCCTGAAGCCAGAGTTCGAGCTCTGCGACACGCAGGTGTTCCACAACAGCCGCTACTTCGACATTTTCCTCGACTATGCCAAGGCCGACCCCCAGGACATCCTACTTCAAATAACGGTGCACAACCGCGGCGAGCAGGAGGCGCCGCTGCACGTGCTGCCGCAGCTCTGGTTTCGCAACACCTGGAGCTGGGGCCACGACAGCTACAAGCCCGACCTGCGAGCCACCGACGCCGGCCAGGTGCAGGTTCACCACGACAACCTGCCCGACCTCCTGCTGCACTGCGAGCCGCTGGACGGCGAACTGCCAGAACTACTCTTCTGCGCCAACGAAAGCAACCTAGAGCGGCTACACGGCTGTGCCAACCAAGAACCGTACTGCAAAGATGGTATCAACAACTACGTGGTGCAGGGTTGGCAGCAAGCCGTGAACCCGGAACAGCGCGGCACCAAAGCCGCCGCCCATTACGTGCTCAACGTGCCAGCCGGACAAAGCCGGGTGCTGCGGCTGCGGTTGGCATCACCGGAGCTGAAAGAGCCGTTTGCTGATTTCGACCGAATTTTAAAGCAGCGCCGCCAGGAAGCCGACGAATTCTACCAGCATCTGCAAGCCGACCTGCACGATGCCGACGCCCGTAACGTGCAGCGCCAAGCACTGGCTGGCATGCTCTGGAGCAAGCAGTTCTACTACTACGACGTGTGGCAGTGGCTGCATGGCGACCCCGCGCAACCCGCGCCGCCAAAACAGCGCCGCCAGGGCCGCAACGCGAATTGGGAACAGCTCAACAACTTCGACATCATCTCGATGCCCGACAAGTGGGAGTATCCCTGGTATGCTGCCTGGGACTTGGCCTTCCATTGCATTCCGTTGGCGCTGGTGGATGCCGATTTTGCCAAAAGCCAACTCCGCCTGCTTACCCGCGACTGGTACATGCACCCCAACGGTTTGCTGCCCGCCTACGAGTGGAACCTGAGCGACGTGAACCCGCCGGTGCATGCTTACGCCACCTGGCGCGTGTACCAGATGGACCGCAAGCACAACGGCAAAGCCGACACCGACTTTCTGCAAACCATGTTTCACCGGCTGCTACTCAACTTCACGTGGTGGGTGAACCGCAAAGACCTGAACGGCCGCAACGTGTTTGAAGGCGGCTTCCTGGGCCTCGACAATATTGGGGTGTTTGATAGAAGTGCCCCGCTGCCCACCGGCGGCCACATCGAGCAGGCCGATGGCACGAGTTGGATGGCCATGTTTGCTTTAAACATGATGCGTATCGCGCTGGAACTGGCCAAAACCAACCCGGTGTACCAAGACTTGGCCAGCAAGTTTTTCGAGCACTTCCTGTACATCGCCTACGCCATGGCCAACGTGGCGGAGTTGCAACTAGATTTGTGGGACGACCAAGACGAGTTTTACTACGATGTGCTGCTCAACGACGAGGGAAACCAACGCATTCCGCTGCGCATCCGGTCGATGGTGGGACTGGTGCCCCTGTTTGCGGTGGAAGTGCTGGAAGAAGATGCGCTGAAAAGCGTGCCGCAATTTGTGAGTCGGATGAACTGGTTTCTGGAAAACCGGCCGCAGTTGGCCTCGATGGTATCACGCTGGCAGGAGCCCGGCAAAGGACAAACACACCTGCTGTCGCTCTTGCGTGGGCACCGCATGAAAAAGCTGTTGCGCCGCATGCTCGACGAAGCCGAATTTCTGTCGGACTATGGAGTGCGCTCGATGTCGCGCTACCATCAGCAGCATCCCTATGTGTTCGAGCATTTGGATGGCGCCAATTCCCGGGTCGACTACGAGCCGGGTGAGTCCAGCACGGGCTTGTTCGGGGGCAACAGCAACTGGCGCGGCCCAATTTGGATGCCCATGAACTTCATGATTGTAGAGTCGTTGCAACGCTTCTACCATTATTACGGCCCCGATTTCAAGGTGGAGTATCCCACTAACTCGGGGCAGTACTGCACGCTGCTGGAAATTTCGCAGGCACTTATCAACCGGCTTACCAAGCTGTTCTTGCGCGACAGCACCGGCCAGCGTCCGGCCTTCGGCGACGACAAACAGCTCCAACAAGACCCCAACTTCCGCGACTACCTGCTGTTCCACGAGTACTTCCACGGCGACAACGGCAAAGGCCTCGGGGCCAGCCACCAAACCGGCTGGACCGGCCTCATTGCCAAGCTGCTGCAACCCCGGATAGGAGAGTAAGAGTATTGACCATGAGAAGGCTGGACAAGTAGCGCGGAGCGCCGCTTTGCGTAGTATAAGAACGGGTAGCCCCACTCTTTCGTAACCAACAACCTCTAACTCCTATTGTCGTTCACTGAAGCGCAAGCGCCGGTTTCCATCTCCATGCACCAACGCCTCGTTGGTAGTACAGCACGCTCCAACTATGTTTGACTGGCTCGACCTCAGCACCCCTATTTCCGATGGCATGGCCTACTGGCCCGATAATGCGCCCGTCCACATCAAGAAGACCTTAAGCATAGAGCGGGGCGACGCGGCCAACGTAACAGAGATGAGTTTGAGCGTGCACACCGCCACCCACGTTGACGCCGCCCTGCACTTCCTCGACGACGGTGCCGACGTGGCCGCGCTGGATTTGAATACGCTCATCGGGCCGGCGCATGTGGTTGCCATCCAGGATCCGTATTTCATTACTCGTGCAGAATTGGAGGGCTTGCTTTTGCAACCAGGCGAGCGGCTGCTTTTCAAAACCCGCAACTCCGACCACGAGTGGGCCCAAGCCCCCTTCAACCCCGATTTTGTGCGCGTCCGTGCGGATGCCGCCGAGTGGTTGCGCGAGCAAGGCGTGGTGTGCGTGGGCGTCGATTACCTGTCCGTGGGGCCCGCCGATACGCACAATATCCTCCTCAAGGCCGGTATCAGCATCATTGAGGGCTTGGCACTGCAACACGTCGAGCCCGGCCTCTACGACCTGGTTTGCCTCCCTCTGAAAATCACCGGTGCCGACGGCGCGCCCGCCCGCGTCATTGCCCGGCCCCGGCTAAGCGGTAATTCACCTTCTATTTAAAACAGGAATATTCCTGCCAATCCAAAGCTACAGAGCAAGTTGCTGCTAGTAAACGCTTTATCAATGACGCCGAAAGTATAGCACCAGCGTTAGTTTCCCCTCCTACCTGAAAAAGCCTTATCATCCCTCATCAGAACCTCCCTTTCCACCCGGAGCCTTTTCAGGACATTCGTTGTTGCTTCCCCGTGACTGAACCCATCCCCACCCCGCGCCCCGAACTGCTACGCGTCCCCTACGACGATTACCGTGCACTGCCCGCCATTGCCAATTCCGACCTTTCGCGGCTGCGCGATGCCCTCCACGGCCGCCCGCCCCGCTCCACTAGTTCGCAGGGAGCCTTGGGCTTAGGCACGGCCTTCCACACGGCGCTGCTAGAGCCCGACCTCTACGAGCCCGGCTTGCCAGGTATCAACGACAGTTTGATTTGGTGGATGGTAGATGGTGTCAAGCTTGATCCTGACCTAAGCAAGCTGCTGGAAACGGGCATGCCCGAGCCAAGCTGCATCTTCACCGAGCCTACCACCGGCACGCTTTGCAAGCTCCGCGCCGACCTCATCATCGACCAACCCGGCCAACCCTACACCATCGTCGATTTCAAAACCACCCTGGCCCGCGACCATGACCACTTCTACTCCCAGTGCACGGGCTACGACTACGACCGCCAAGCCGCGTTCTACTCCGATGCGCTGAACGCCGACCGGTTTCTGCTGGTGGGCGTGCAGAAAGTGGAGCCCTTTGGCTTGTTTGTGATTGAGGTGCCGCCGCATATGCTGGCGGAAGGCCGCAGCAAGTATCTGCGGCTCCTCAAGCTGCTACACCCCGATACGCTAGTGCCAAGCGCCGTTGCCGGGGCCATCCGCGAAGTGCGGGACTCTTTGCTCGGCGACGAGTAGCGGCACCCACGGCATCCTTGTCGCCGAAGGGTGCCGAGAAAGTATCGGCGATTTTGTTTGGAATTGCCTAACCCGGCTTTTATACTTGCGTAAACGTCAGCAAAACGATTATCCAAATGCGTCTTTTCTGCAATAATCTTTCTAATAATAACTCGAACAATAATTCGGTTCGGGCTTGGAAGGCTATTGCATCATTGGAAAAATAAAAATCATCAATTGATTTTCCTTTGAAAGCCTTCCACTCATCTGGAAGGCTTTTTTTGTGCCTGTTGCGGTAGCTCTTTCACTTCTTTCAGGAAAGAATTACGCAGCCGAAGAAAACAGCTGGGGGATGCGCGAAACTTGGTCGAAACAAGTTAAGTGCACCCGAAACAGCGCAGGTGGGGAAGCAGGCTCGGCGGCCGTACGCTTCTCCACCTGTTTTTTTGCGGGCCACTTAATGGCCTGTCTTAATAAGGCGGTTGTTGTTCCGACCGGAGGGAGGAATTTGGAGTAATCCGTTCAACAAGTTAACCCAGATTCCTTCCTCCGGTCGGAATGACAAGCGTCATGCTTAAATAGGTATTAAGCGGCAAGTATGTCAAGCATCCAATAGCTGGCGAGCGGCATCGGCGCCGCTGGTCAGGGCCGCTTCCACCGTACCAATGTAGGGCCCGTCGTAGACTCCTTCCCCGGCAAAGAAAAGGGTGTTAGCAACGGGCGTAGCCAGCACGGTCCGTTGTGCGCTGGCGCCCACCGTGGTGTACGCATACGCGCCAAGCGCATAGGGGTCGGCGGCCCAATTGACGACGCGGTGAGTTCGGAGCTGGCTACGCAAAAAAGCGGGCGTAGTACCAAGCAGGCCCGCTAGCGAATCCAAGGCCTGCACAAGTAGCGTTTCATCGGGGGTGGCGCGGAGCCGCGCAGCAGCAGGACCGGCCAGCCAGCCCGTAAGCAGAGGGCGCGGGTCGGGTAGCTGCGACCACCAAGTAGGGAAGGGCGCATCCGAAAACAGAAAGCTCAGATCGGGCATTGGCTGCGTTACTGCTGACGAGGAATGCTGCCAGAAAGCGTCTTTGAACTCCAGCAATACCTTAATAACGGCGCCGTAACCCAAACTGACTGCCGCCGCCCGGTGAGCTGGCAGCTCCGACTCGATGCGGATATAGCCAGGACTATCGGCCGCTGCTTGCCACACGCCTAGTGGCACCGTAATCAGGATTTGGGTGGCTTGAAAGCTGCGCCCGTCGGTGGTGTAGACTTCCACCTGGCCGGGCTGCCACCGGATTTCTTGCACAACCGTAGCTAGGTGCAGCGTACCGCCCGCCGCTTCCGTGTCCGCTACCAGCCGCGCAATCAGGCTGCCGTAGGTGCCTTCCGGGTGAGGGGAGTCGTCGAAGCCGCCGCCGCTTAGTTCTTCGCGCAACGCAAACGAGCTGGCGCGCTGGGCATCGGCGGCGTCGTAGCCTTCCGCGAAGCGCATGACTTGTTCGCGCATGGGTGCGTACTGTTCCTCACCGAAATAGTCAGTTAGGAAGTCGGCTAAGGGCATATCGTGGGGCAGGGCGTGTAGTTGTTCGAGTAGGTGCGGTACATCCTGAATGAAATCTTCCGATTCCCGGATGCGGCCTTCGACTACCTGGTAGGTGGTGCCGGTGGTGGGGAAGCTGGTCAGACCGGCCTCATCGAGCAGACCCCGCGTCAGGGGTACGGCCCCGTGCATAAATTCGGCTCCACCCTCTGTGGGAGCCGAAAAGCCCGCGTCGGTGAAGGTGTGAATCCGGCCACCGGCGCGGTTGCGGGCTTCCAGCACTATCACGCGGCGGCCAGCCTGCACCAGCGTACGGGCAGCATACAAACCGGCCGCGCCAGCCCCAATAATAAGCACTGCTTCCGTCATACAATTTGTTTTATGCGCTAGCTACCGCCCCAAGCATGGAAAGGTTGGGGCCGCGCACAAAATTCAGGCCTTAGCGCTGGTTGCTAGAAAGTTAAACAGCCCCTGCAACGACCGCAGCAAGCCTTGCGCATCGACCTCTACCGCTCCCGCCATGCTTTAGCCCCAACAGACGCCACCGAAGCTTGACGCCAGGGCTTGTTGGAGCTCAAACACCGACACAGCATTTTACC
>NZ_CAXTBM010000024.1:0-78186 GCF_964242765.1 uncultured Hymenobacter sp. | reverse complement strand
CCGTCCCAGGCATCGAGGTTGAAGGGCAGCACCGTCGTGACGCGCGCCCGCTCGGCTGGCGTTACGGTGGGGTCGCCCTGCTGAATCCGCAGCTTGATGGCAATAAGCTGCGTCGTTAAGGCAATGTATTGCGCCAGGATTGTGGCCGTTGCGCCGCCCGAAGCCAACTGCGCCAGCAAAGGCAGCAACTCGGCGGGGATATACATCTTACCCATTAACACCTGCGAGCCAAGCACTTGCCATTTGGCGTTGCTACCCCCCAGGGTTGCTGCGAGCCAGGCGCGCTGTTCTGTTCCGAGCAGGCTGCGGTTGGGGTTCAGCCAAGCCGCCGCAAAGGCCGCCGCGTTGAAGGTGCCGTCTTCGCCGAAGTAGTCCGCGAAGCTGAGCTGCTTTTCGCGCCCGAGCAGGCGCGTGTCGAGCATAAGCAGTTGGGCGATACCGCCGAAGTCGAAGCTGCGGTAGATTTTTTCCGGGCTAATGACCCGCGCCGGCAGGTATTCGTGCCACACCTGCTGGGCAATCTGCTTGCGCTGCGAAAAGCTGCCTTCGTTGGGCTGGTGGTTTTGGGCCCCGTCTATATAGGCGTCGTTGGTTAGCTCGTGGTCGTCCCACACGCAGATAAACGGTTTCAACTGGTGAGCTTTCTGCAACTGTTTGTCGCTTCTATATTGCTTGTAGCGGGTGCGGTAGTCTTCTAAACTCAGCACTTCGGTGGTCGGTAGGTGTCCCCGGTTCAGCGAAGCCGTCGTGGGATTCGTTCCATACTGTCCTAGCCCATATTCATAGATATAATCTCCTAGGTGCACCACTACGTCGGCCTCGGAGGCGGCTACGGCGCCGTACACGTTGAAGAGGCCGGATTGATAATTGGCGCACGAAACAACAGCCATTTTCACACTGCTGACTTGGCCGGCCGTAGGCAGCGTGCGCGTTTCCCCCACCACGGATTCGGCCTTGGTACGCTCGTTGCGGAAACGGTAGAAATATTTTTTGTTGGCTACCAGACCCGGTACCTCCACGGAAATGCTATAGTCTGTAGCCGCCGTGGCGCTTATTGTCCCGCTTGAAGTTAGCGGCCCGAAGCCAGGGGTTTCGGCTAGCTCCCACCGGATTGTCGCGTCGGCGGTTTCGTTATCGGCAAGCGTATAGCGAGTCCAGAGAATGATGCTATTCTGAGAAGGATCGAAGCTGGCAACTCCTTCGTTGAAGCCGAAGCCGCCGCCATAAGTCGGCGCGTCGTCATCGTCGGCACAACTGGTTAACAGAGAGGGAAGCAGGGTCATTCCTCCTGAAACCAAGGCCGTGTTTTTGATGAACTCTCTTCTCGTCAAACTTTGCGTATTCTTCTTAGCCATAGCGTCGGACATCAAATTGCAGTTGACAATACTAAAGACCTAGTGTTAACTGAATGCTATGGATAAGTTACAGAATAAATTAGCTTTTTATAATACGGCTTTTCACCTTGTTCCTTGATACCTATTTGATAACTAGTCACTTACTTTACCCTTAACAGTAGCACTACCTCGAGGTCAGGAAAGCAAGCAAGACAGTTGACGATATGCGCTGAAAATGCTGAAGGGCACGGTACTGCCAAGCGCCATGCTTCGCTGGCTAGAGCGCAGATAGCAGCAGAATCAATACGATAGAATGGCAAAGCCCTTAACCTATTCATTGAATAAAGGCTAGCAAACCACAATGCACCAATCGGTTATATTTCAGTCATACCCGATTTATGTTGCTTACAACCTGTCCGTTTATCTTCTTACGCGGCCTTTTGCGTTCTTTGTGCGATGAGGCAAGAATTGACGACGCCTACCGGTCGCGTCTACCTGACTATTGATACCGACCGCGCAAACCGGTGGATTGCGGTGAACTGGCAAGGGTACTTGACAGCCGAAAGTATTCAAGCTGGCGCCAGAGCCTACACGAAAACCTTAGCTGAATCAGGCTTCTCGTGCGTGCTCAACGATACCCGAGACGTGCGTGGCCCTTGGGAGCACTCGATGGACTGGGTCATCAATGAATGGACGCCGGCTGCGGCTGCCGCAGGCTTGCGCTACTTTGCAATGATTGCCACTCCAGATTCGTTTGCGGGTGATTCCGCCGCCGCGTTTTACGCCCAACTCACGGCCTTCCAAGCGAGAGTGTTTGCTGATTTAAACACCGCGCAGGAGTGGCTTCGGCAGCAAGTTCGATCCTGATGTTTGTCACTTGGAAGGCGGCAGTGGCTATTTAAACTAACTCGTTGAAAATCAAATGCCCGACGAAATTATTTTGGTTGAACCGTATGGTTCTGTTCTAGTCGATACCCGTGTATCGTGCGTTATTGTGCAGTTCCATCACTTTGCCAACAGCACTGAATTTAAACACCTCATGAACACCGGCCTGGCTTATTATGCGGCGCATAGCCAGTTGCAGAAGCCTTGGGGCTGGATCGGTGATGTGCGGCGAATGAGTGCTATTCCACAGGACGTGCAGGACTGGCTGACCACGGATTGGAATCTGCGGGCCTTTGCGGCGGGCATCCGGGAAGTGAGCGTCGTGCAGGCGGAAACAGCCATTGGCCAGATGGCCACCCAACAATATGTTCGGAACACCGCCGCCAAAATAGCGCTGTACGAAATATACTCCGTTTATTATCCTTCTTTGAAAGCCGCCAAACAAGGCGCCCGCCGAGCCTTGCAAAGAACCAGCTAACGTATTGCTGGGCAGGCAGCATTCCCTTTCTAAGTTGGGGTTGAACTGCCGCTGCTCTTTGGTTAATCAACGGCTTGAGCTGAGATGCAGGCTCAGAGTATTCCCAGAACACTACTGTATCCTACCCGAAGCTTCTGCAAAAGCTTCGCCAAGAGCATCCCCGCTCCGGAGTTCATGGGCGGCAGGCCCTGCCACCTCCCATTTCTAGCGCGGCAGCCGTCAGATTATTCCGCTCTCCAGCAGAGGGCCAGATCTGACTGCTGCCGCGCCAAAACCCTATTATAAGGCATCCTGTACGACAGTATTAAGGGGGTTGACATATCAAGTTTAGGGCATTTGCTGTAATCTGGAATATGGCTTGACGCAGCTCAAATTGTCACTCATGGCCTTTGAAAATCAACTAGATACAACACGCATTTACTGTAGCGCGTAGGCATAAGACAAGCGGGAAGCAAGGTAGCCGGCCGGTTAACTAGCAAAGAAAATCAGCCGCAGCAAGCCACCTTACCAAATGGCAGCACAGCTTACGAAGTATTCCAGCGAAAGCATGACGCCGAGTGGCCGCACGGTGTGGTGGTGGCTGGCGTTGGGGGCGGTGTTGGTAGGGGTTGCCTTGCGGTTGTGGCAGTGGTGGTTGGGCACTACGCTTTTTATGGATGAGCTTGCCATCGTGCATAATCTGACCACCCGTTCTGTTGGCCCTTTGGTGAGTTTGCCGTTGGAGGAAGCGCAAGTGGCCCCGCCGCTGTTTTTGGTGGTGGAAAAAGCCTGCTTAACGCTGTTCGGTCCTTCCGAATTGTCCCTGCGGTTGCCGCCACTGCTAGCTTCCCTCGCTGCGTTGCCGCTGCTGTGGTTGGTAGCTAAGCGCGTGCTCGATGAACGTTTGGTGCCATTAGCCCTTCTTACGGTTGCCGTTGGGTTCACCTTTGTGCATTACAGCAACCAAGTGAAACAATACGCTAGCGACGTAGCCGTGAGTCTGCTGGTGTTGTGGCTTGCTTTCCGGTTACGCGAGGCAATGCCGGCCCCAGGCTTCTGGATAGCCGCCGCGTTGGCCGGTTTGGTGCTGCCTTTCTACTCGCAGGCCTCCTTGATGTTCTTTGCCGGTTGCGGCGCTGCCTTAATCTTGCTGGCTTACTTCGACCCCGGTTGGCCCCGCTTACGGGCCACCTTGGCAGTGGTGGGCACTTGGGCCATAGGATGCGCGCTTAGTTTAGCTTTGGCCCATCATGTTCTCACGCCCACGAATCAAGCCTTCATGCACTATTTCTGGCGAGAGGGGCTGCTGCCGCAGGATCCTCGCCTACCGGTCGTTTTGGCCGGCGCTCTAGCCGAACGTTGGGCCAATGGGCTAGGGTGGCCGCACCCGGCCAGCATTTGGGTTGGGTGCTCGGTGCTCGGCGTAGTGCTGCTCTGGCGGCAGCACCGGCAGGTGGCATTGCTGCTGCTGGCGCCTTGGGTGCTGAGCACGCTGGCGGCAACGCTCCATTGGTATCCGTTACGCCAACGCCTGATGGATTTCCTTCTGCCTACCGTTATACTCTTTGTTTTTGTGGCCTTTCAAGCTGCGGTACGCTGGGTTTGGCACCGCAACCAACGGCTAGGCGGGGCGGTACTGGCTCTCGGCGTCGGGCCGATTCTCTACAGCACGACGCGCGACAATCTGCCTCCTTTTTGTGTCGAGGATGCCAAGACGCTTTATACCCAACTCGCGCGCGTGCACCAACCCAACGACGCCATCTATGCCTATTACGGTGCCGGTCAGTACTTACGCTGGTACGGCCGGCAGTACGGCTTTACTCCGAAAACCTACCGCCTGGGTCACTGCTACCGCCATACGGTGGGGGCCGAGCGCAATTATCTGAAGGAAGTAGATGCGTTCCGGGGCCGGCGGGTATGGCTGGTAATGATGCACTTCGATCCGTATGACAACCAAGTCCTGCGGGCTTACCTGAGCAGCATCGGGCAGCCCGGACGCCGCCTGACCGTACAAAGCCGAATGCCCGATGAACTGCCAGGGTACCACGTCGCCTATGCGCAACTCTACGATTTGACCGATGCCCGCCGCGCTGCCCGCTTCACGGCGGCAACCTTTCCCCTAGGGCCAACGCCCACGCGGCCAGCCGCCGAAATCTGCTGGAGCTGCTATGGCCCTCAAGCCATTACCGGCAATTAGCACTCAGATTTGGCTACGCTCACCTAACTAATTTACGAGCCGTCTAACAACTGTTTTTTGCTGGAATCCGCGCTAGCACCTTGTCAGCGCAGAACTACAGTCATCCGTACTGTCCGAAGTTAGCTACTACTCCAAAGCACAGCCGCAACATAGGTAAATCATAAGGAGTAAGAACCTTATGCGCTGTGCTTCAGCTCTATTGCCGGATTTTTGAAGCTTCTCCTTCCCGGATTTTAGAGCACTCTTATCCGTTACTTATCTCATCCGAGAACTTTCCACACCTACTTCGTGACACCTAATACCACTGTGGAAGAAGAAAGTGCTACTCCGGCGGCGCCCAGAATGAGGCGCTTTGCTATCAACGTAGCCTCGCTCTTCAGCGTCCAGATTGCCAATTTCCTGCTGCCACTGCTGACGGTGCCCATCGTTGTTCGCATCATCGGACCGGCCAACCTGGGGCTGCTCAACTTCTCGCAGGCCTACGTCATGTATTTCAGCTTGCTTATCAACTACGGGTTCGACATGGCGGCCGTCCGCTCCATTGCGGCCAACCGGGCCGACAAGCAAGCTACCAACCGAATCTTCAGTCAGGTAATGGCGGGCAAGACCGTGCTCTGGGTGCTTTCCACCGTGATTTTCCTGCTTGTTTCGCTTTCCAATGCCGAGTTTAAGCAGCATTTGTTTCTGCACATATGCACTTATCTGGTGTGCATCGGCACAGTGCTTTCCCCGTTCTGGCTGTATCAGGCCATGGAAGATTTGGGGCGGGTAGCTGTTTTCAACTTGGCGGTGAAGCTGATTTTTTCGCTGTCGGTGCTACTGCTGATCCGGCGGGCTGAAGATTATTTCTACCAGAACCTGGCTATCAGCGTTTCCCAAATTGCCGTCAGCGTAACGGCGCTGTACGTGGCCATGCACCGCTTCGACGTCAGATTCACCTGGCCCACCGTACCCGAACTGCTGAACCGCTTCAAAGAAGACCGCACCATCTTCTTTTCGTCGGTGATGATAACGCTGTACGCTAGTTCTAATGTGTTTTTTCTGGGCTTGCTTGCCCCGGCTTACAACGTGGGCATCTACTCGGCTGGCACTCGCCTCGAAGGCATGGCCGAAACGTTCGTGGGCCTCGCCCTCAACCAGGCCTTCTTCCCCATTGTGGCCAATGCCTTCGGACAAAGCCGCGAACAGGGCTTGCGCATGGTGCGCAACACGTTTTTTCCGCTGCTGGCCCTCATGACGGTGGTCGGTATCGGGTTGTGGCTGGTGGCTCCTTTGTTTGTCACGCTCTTCTACGGCCACAAATTTCAAGACTCTATTTCCGTCCTGCGCATTGTATGCGTGCTTCCACTCCTGATTGGCATGAGCAACCTGTTGGGGATGCACACCATGCTCAACTTGCGCATGGACAAGGCGTTTTTCAGCGTAACTGCCTTCGGCTCGCTGGTCGGGGTGGCCCTTAACGTGCTGCTAATCCGCAAGTTTGCCCACGTAGGGGCGGCCTACGCACTGGTTGCTACCGAACTCTACATTACGGTGGCCATGTACTTCTACCTCCGCTACAAAGGCATCGAAGTCGTCAAGCTCTCTCATTTGCGGGAAGCTTTTTTCTTCACCAAAGCGCGTCTTCAAACGCTACTTCATCGTTAGTTATGGAAACTCTCACGGCAGAAACGATAGCGGCTGTAGTGGTCACCTACAACCGGCTTAGCGACCTGAAAAAGTGCCTCGATACGCTGCATCAGCAAACAAGAAAGCTCGATGTTATCTTCGTCATCAACAACGGCAGCACCGACGGCACGCAGCAGTGGCTGGACACCCAGCCTGGGTTGCAGGTAATTACCCAGGCCAACCTGGGGGGCGCGGGTGGGTTTGCTACGGGCATCGACACGGCCTTTAAGGGCGGCTACACCTGGCTCTGGTGCATGGATGACGACTGCCTGGCGGCCCCCGACGCGCTGGAGAAGTTGCTGGCCTCCCCGAGCTTGGGTCCTTGCATCAAGAACTCGATGTCGGTGAGCGTGAAAGACCATGAGGAACTGGCCTTCTTTGTCAGTCGGCCCAACCAGGAGTACCGGAAAGTGACGGACATGGCCGCCGTGGACCTTGTGTACGGGGTGGCGTCGTTCTTCAACGGCACCCTCATTCACGCCGACGTGGTGAAAGCCATCGGCATTCCGGATAAGAATCTGTTTATCTGGGGCGACGAAGTGGAGTACATGACCCGCGCTCAGAAAATGGGCTTCCCAGTGGTAACGGTGCCCAGCAGCGTGTTTTATCACCCGCCTTCCTTCGACCGCGAAGGTATTCCGTGGCCCGCCGCGTGGAAGCAGTACTATGCTGTGCGCAACCAGCGGCGCGTGCTGCAAAATTTGCATGGCCAAACGGTTGGGCGCGTTTTGTTTGCTACGTGGGTGGCAAAAGCAACCCTTCAGCAAGCTTTGGCCAAGCGGGCCAATCGTCTCTACAACTTTTTGCTGTACGGCGAAGCAGCACTAGATAGCCTGACCAATAATTTTCGTAAGCGTCCTGATACCATCCTGACCTTGAAGCTCTACAAGTGGCGGCACAAATAAGCAGGAGATTTCCAACAGGTAAGAGTGATGCGTGAAATGTAGGGCTAGGCGCGGCGAAGTTAGCTTGTAATTTCCGGCATGGCCTGATTGAATCCACTCTGCCAGCAGTCGGGCTATTGTTCTGTTTGATTGCTCCACCTCCTGTTTAGCAGGCATAAGAAAGTGTTGGTCGGGCTTGCACGCTCGTTGGTCGTATCCGACCTTAGCGTGATGGAACCGCCGCTCCCTCCCCGTTGGACCTTTGCCCGCGTCTTAGCGCTTACGCAGAAACCGGCTTTCCCCCCGAGCGCCTACGAGCAGCAGCTGTTGGCCAGCTACCAGCGTGGCGAGCGGACGCTCGATGAACTAGTGGATTTGCTTGAGACCAGCACGTACCAAGTGCTCTATCATAGCCGCGCGACTCCCTTGCCGAGCCTGCTTCAACTGCGCAATATCCTCGACCACTCGCGCGACTACAATGCCACTCACCAGATTACCGGGTTGCTGCTCGGCAGCGAAGGACATTTTGTGCAGCTGTTAGAGGGGACGGAAGAAGAAGTTCGGACGTTGTTCGCTAAAATTCAGCAGGATCGACGGCACCAATATGTGCGACTAGTGAGCCAGGGAGCAGCTAGGCAGCGGTATTTTGCTCCGTGGCGCATGGGCTTTGCTCATGTAGCAGCAACAGAACTTACCCGATTTGTGGCAGCGGTTGAAGCGCGGAAACCAGTTACTGATTTATGCTTCAAGGACCCGTACGTACAGGCTTTGTGGCAGGCGGTAAGCCAGGGCGAAAGCTAGACGTGCTCCGATTGAAGTTTGCGCAGGCAGTAGCTCCCAAGGACAGGCCCTTGCGGTTAGCGTCGTCAGCCCGCCTTCCTTACCCCGAAATGACGGGGAGCGAAGGCGGACTGAGTTTAGCCTTGTCTATCGTAGCTACCTGGTAATATTCTCAAACGGAATGTTGAGATTCTATTTCCAAAGACTCTTATCCAGTAGCTTTAGGCGCCAAAAGAAATATCTGGTTGGCTTATTCCCATTCTCGGGTAGGAGTCAGGCAAACGACTTCTGCCATCGAGAGCCCCACATTCATTTTATCCCCGATGAGCGTACTCCCTTCTTCAAGGCAAACACTCATTCGCTATCTGCTCGGAGCACTTTGCTTGCTTATTTCAAGCTGTGTGTTCTCCGGCTCTGGCGCTACTACGCCCGATACCCTGCCAGCAACTGTTTTGCAGCCCTTTGGCCGGACAGTGGTTAACAGTCAGCAGCAGTTGGAGCTGATTGGTTCGGCGGTGCATTTCGGGTTTAGTTTCGAGGGCAAGGAATGCCAGGTGTATGCTTCCGTCCCGAATGCAGAACAGCATAACTATCTGCAATACGAGCTTGATGGAGTGTACCAAAAAAGGATAAGAATTGATGGCAGCTCCAAGGAACCCGTTGTTATTGCCGCCCCTACCCCAGGTAAGCATATGGTATGGATCTACAAAGCTACTGAGGCACATACAGGGCCTATTGCGCTTGCAAAAGTTGCGGGCAGGAAGGTAAGGGCGCTTGAAAAGCCGGCAGCTCCCGTAATCGAGTTTATCGGCAACAGCATCACGTGCGGAGCCGCCGCCGACCCGTCGGAAGTGCCTTGCAACAGCGGGCAATACCACGATCAGCACAACGCCTACATGGCGTATGGCCCCCGCGTAGCCCGCGCTCTGAGCGTCAACTTTCTGGTAAGTGGGGTGAGCGGCATCGGGATGTACCGCAACTGGAACAGCAACGGGCCGACCATGCCCGAGGTGTACGAACGAGTTGATTTTCAGGAGCGTACTACCCAGCGCTGGAACTTTGCCACGTATGCACCAGCAGTAGTAAGCATTGCGTTGGGAACCAATGACTTCAGCAACGGCGACGGGAAGAAAGCGCGGCTACCCTTTGACTCTGCCCATTTTGTTGACCGCTACGTGCAATTTGTGGAGCTAGTGAAGTTGAAATATCCCAAGGCCCAGATTGCCCTGCTCAGCAGCGCCATGATCAACGGCAAAAACCGAAACACGCTGCAAAATTGCCTGACGGTCGTGAAACAAAAAACTGATACCGCCCACCCAACAGACAAACCCGTAGCGGTGCACTTTTTCCAGCCCATGCAAGCCCGCGGGTGCGGCGGCCACCCCAACGTGGAAGATCATGCCATCCTAGCCGCGGAGCTGACGCCTTTTTTTCGGAAGTTATTGCCGGTGCAGTAGACCTATTTCACCCCCCACGAAGCCGACAACAACTTCAGTAACTGAACTAGGCAGCACTCTCTAACTCATGCGTTAAGTTCACCAAGTCAGCTAGTTGCTGTAACTCGTCGCGAATACCGCGTCGGATTTGCCAAATCAGCAAGCCAGCCCCCACAACATACGAGCCGTCCATCAAGACCAGCCAGCGCAACGCGAAATGGTGGCTAAACTCGGGCGTCAGCAAGTAGAAGCCGAGGCTGTATAAAGCCACCGTGCTCAGGGTAACCGGGCCGTGAATCTGCTGACGAAAACGATAAAAAGCGACCGTCTGACGGGCGGTATGGGCGGCGGCCTGCCCCAGTTGAATTTGATGCGCCTGGTAGATGCTGCGTATTTCCAGGCCGATGCGCACCATCAGGCTGCCTATCATCAACGCCATGCCGCAGTGACTAAGATTAGTTTTCAGAGGCGCGACATACGCGAAAAAGAGGCTGATTCCGAGCAGCGTCAGCGTTAGAACCAAGACGTTGCCGTACTGAAAATAAAGGCTGCTCCTTTTGCGGCGCTGAGCAGTGACTAGTAGTTCGCTTAATCCGGTGGCTGGCGCAGATGCAGCGGCTTCTCTCGCCTTTTTCCAACTTGTTGTAAGATCATCCATGATGCGGGGCGTGGGTTAAAAGGTGCTTCATTCGTTTTTTGATGCGGTGAATTTTCACGCGCAGATGGGTGCTACTAATGCCGGTGATGTGGGCAATTTCTTCGTAGGCCAGTTCCTCTAGCACCAGCATAATGAGGACCCGGTCGACTTCGGCTAGCTGGCCAATAGCGTAGTACAGGCGGGCATGGTCGTCGGCATCAGGCTCGGGCGCGTCAGGGCTAACTGGGTAAGGAGCAGTGGTGAGCGGCAACGCCCGCTGCCGCTTGCTCGTGCGCAAATACAGCAAGCACGTGTTGGTGGTGATGCGGTAAATCCAGGTTTTAGGCGAAGCCGCCCCCTTGAAGGTGGGCAAGGCTTCCCAGATGTTAAGAAAAACTTCCTGCGCTAAATCCTGCGCAAGCTCAGCGTCTCCTTTCATGAAGCCCCGGCACAACTGCCGGACCATTGCGTAGTACTGCGCGTGTAAGGCGATAAAAGCGGCTTCCCGCGAGTTATGTGCCTTCATTGGGTAAGAAAGGCGCTCAGTTGGTGGTAGAACCAAGCCGGCTGGTCGAACATAATGAAATGCTTGCTGGACGGTGCCAGCCGGATACTTTTAACGGCCAAGGTGGCGTATTGCTGCTCGAACGTACGCCGCACCACGAGCGTATCCGGCATGGAAGCCCCCAGAATCAGCGTGCGCGCTTTCACTTGTGGCAGCAGCGGCCGCAGGTCTAGTTGCAACAGGTCGGTGTAGCCGTAGACGTATGTCCGACGGTCAGCGGCTAGCGCCCAGGCTACTAGCGTATCGACTTTAGCCGGGTCAGTGGCCATGTTCTGTGCCAAGCGACGGGCCGTTTGGCGGAAAGCATCGTCGGAGAGAGCCAGGATTTGCTGATTGTACGGACTCTGGTAACGGAGTTGCGTGGCGGGTACGCCCGGCATCATCAAGGCCCGCATGCAGGGAATAGCATCGACGAGCACCAGTTTATCTACCTTTCCGGGCAAAGCCGCCGCAATTTCTACGGCTAAGTTGCCTCCCATGCTATGGCCTACTATCGTCAAGTGAGCTAGCTTCTCGTTTTGAATATAGCGTAGCAATTCCCCTTTAATGGTGACGTACCAAGGCGTGTCGATGGGCTGTACGCCCCGGAAGCCGGCGTAGGAAACCTGGTAGCTGGTTGTTTTGGTGGGCAGATGACAGATGGTTTGCTCCCAGACCGAACCGGGGGACGTGAATCCCGGCAGGAAGAGCACGGCCGGACCGGTTCCTTTTCCCTGCTTGACGATGTGAATGGCTTGCGCTTGGCAGCAGCGTACACCGGCCAACAGGACCAGCGCACAAACGAAGATAAAATTTCTCATAGGGTTGTTTTTGCTGCTTAGATGCACCCCCCGGAGAATTGTTACAGGTTTGCAGAAAATTAAATCATTAGTCCACTAAACCTTCTCGGCAGTGGACTAAAACTCCTTATGCACAGAGTAAAGGCCTACCGGCAAGTAGGCTAGGTCTGCAAACAGGACGATGCCTTCTTATTGCCAACTAGGATGATTTCTTGCAATATTAGAGGCGCGCCTTTGGCTTTGTTGCTGCGGCCAACCCAATGGATTTCCGCTACCTGCCGGGCTACGTGCGCTCTACCGCAAGTGTGCCTGCTTGTACCAGAAGTTCGATACGCCTTCCACTCTTTCAACTTCTTTCAAGCAATGACACTTTTAATTGCGCAAAGCCGGCGTTGCCAGACAGGACTGCTTATCTGGTTGTTGTTGTGCCTACCTCAGTGGACTCTAGCCCAGAAGCGGCCGGGCGGCAACAAGAGGGCAACTAGCACCACTACCACCGAACAAACCTGGATGCCGGATAACGGCAACGGCACCTTTACCAACCCGCTTTTCTACGATGAGTTCTCGGACCCCGATCTGATTCGCGTCGGCGAAGACTACTACCTGACAGGCACCACCATGCACGCCATGCCGGGGCTGCCGGTGCTGCACTCCAAGGACTTGGTGAACTGGGAACTGCTAAGCTACGCAAGCGACAAGCTGGACTTCGGCCCCGAGTACCGCCTCGAAAACGGCAAATCCGTGTACGGCCAAGGTATCTGGGCGCCTTCGTTTCGCTATGCCAACGGCAAGTTTCACATTTTCACGAACGTGAACGGCCGTAAAACGCAGCTCTACACGGCCACTAATCCGGCGGGTCCCTGGACGCACACCGAGCTAAAAAAATCCTTTCACGACCTTTCCGTGCTCTTCGATGACGACGGTAAAACCTACGTTATCTGGGGCTACGACGAATTGAAAATTGCCGAGCTGACCGACGACCTGAGCGACACCAAACCCGGCACCGAGCAGGTGCTGATTCCGCGGGGCAGCGGCGTGGGCGAAGGGTCGCACTTCTACAAAATAAACGGCAAGTACTTCATTACCAATACCAACTATGACCCCGTCGGCTACATGGTGTGCGCCCGCGCCGACAAAGCTACCGGCCCCTACGAAACAACGGTTATCAGTGCCGAAGAAGCTTTGGGCATTGGCGTGACTTGGCGTCTGCGGCCGGGCCCAAACCCGCCCTTCGTGCTCACCCCGCCCCAAAATGACTTCTCTTCGGCTATCCCGCTGCATCAAGGCGGCATTGTGCAGACGCCCACGGGCGAATGGTGGGGCTTCTCGATGATGGACCATAATGCGGTGGGCCGCTTGCTGTGTTTGTCACCGGTTACGTGGACCAACAACTGGCCGTATTTCGGTTTGCCCGGCAACCTGAAACGCTCGCCGCGTACCTGGGTGAAGCCTACCTCGGCCGCGGCTTCCGCGCCCTCGGCTCCTTTCAAGCGCAACGACGAATTCAACGCCAACCAGCTCAACCCGCTTTGGCAATGGAACCACTTGCCGGAAAACAGTAAATGGTCGCTTACTGAGCGCAAGGGCTACCTGCGGCTCCACGCCTTACCGGCCAAAGATTTCTGGTCGGCGCGCAACTCCCTGACGCAACGTGCCATTGGCCCGGAATCAACCCCAACCACCGAACTCGACACCAAAGGCCTCAAACCCGGCGACGTGGCAGGCCTTGCCTTACTGAATTACCCGTACGCCTGGATTGGAGTAGCGCGCACGGCCGCGGGCCTGGAAGTGCAGCAGTATGACCAACGCACCGACAAGCTGCAACGCCAGCCCATCAAGGCCGCGCGGGTCTGGCTGCGAGCCCCCTGCGACTTCGACAACGACCTAGCCCGCGTGCAGTACAGCACCGATGGTGTAACGTTTCAGACTATGGGCGAAGAAATCAAGCTGGTTTTTCAGCTCCGAACCTTCCAGGGCATCCGGTATGCGTTGTTCAATTACAACACCACCGGCACGGCAGGCGGCTACGCGGATTTCAACCGATTCGTGGTCGATCAGCCCCGTTCGAAGGGTCTGACCAAGCCTATTCCAATGGGACAAACCATTACCCTTACCAGCTTGGCCGACAGCACCATCCTCATCAACTGGCGCGGCTCTTTGCGCCCTGTCCCGTTAAAGCACCCGCTAGCGAAAGGAACGGCTTCGCATTTCCGGGTGATAGACCGGGGTCAGGGCCGCATTGCTTTAGAATCGGCGGGCGGGCAGGAATCGGATGGGGGCTTAGTGACCGTAGTGGGCATGGCCGGCATGGGCGAAGTGCGGATAATGAAAGGCGAAAGCAACGATGCCAACACTTTCCAGTGGCAAGACATGCTGCGCGGCGACCTGATGCTGATGGCGCTGACCAACCACCGCTACCTCACGGCGCAGCCCCGCAGCAGCGGCTTATGCGCGGCCGATGCTCCCGGCACCCGCCCCGACCGCCAAGATGGTTCCTGCTTTAGGTGGCAAGCAGTTACGGTTAAATAGTTCGCGGAGCAGCCCCATTTGGCCCGCCCGACTAGCTACCTGCACATAACCCAGATGCCGGCCTTTGCCACCAAGCACTCCGCAGCCCGACTTGCAGGTATTTTCACCCGGAGCCTTGCCTTTATGCCCCAGTACAGACCGTTCAACTCGACGGCGACGTTGCTACTATTCCCCTTTTCCCTTGGCCAATTGCGCAAAGGGAATAACCCCTACTCGCGCGGCCCACTTGTCGTAGAGGCCCGTCAGCTCTTGCACTTTCCGCGGATTCTGGGCGCTGAGGTCATTCAGTTCCGAGCGGTCAACTTGGGTATCGTAGAGTTGCCACTTGTTGGCGGGATATTCTGATACCAACTTCCACTTGCCCTGGCGCACGGCACGGCTGCCTTCGTGCTCGAAAAACAACGCATCGTGCCCAACCCAAGGTTGGCCTTTCAAAACCGGAACCAAGCTGATTCCTTCGGTAGGAGTGATAGGACTGTTTTTGTACGATTTAGGGTAAGGTACGCCGGCCAACTCCAGGCAGGTGGCCATGAGGTCGACAAGATGCCCTGGCTGAGCAACCGTGCGGCCGGGTCGCACGATGCCGGGACCGTAGGCAATGAACGGCGTGGCCGTGCCCCCTTCATATTCCCAGTGTTTGAAGAGCCGGAAAGGGGAATTGCTGACCGTGGCCCCCGCAAACTCGTAGGAAGTGAAAGAGGTAGGGTCGCTGGCCGGCTTGCGGCTGGCTTCGATAATTTCGGGCAGAAAGCCTGGCCCTTTTATGCTCTCGTTGCTTGCCCCATTGTCGGAGAGAAACATAACAACCGTGTTCTGATCCTGACCCAGTTCGCGCAGCGTCTGGCGCAACCGCCCGATGTTTTGATCCATGCGGTCAATCATGGCAGCATAAACTGCCATTTTAGTGTCCCACTGCTCTTTCTCTTCCTGGCTAAGCGTTTCCCAGGCCGGCACGTGCGAATCGCGGGGAGAAAGACGGGTTTTGGCATCAAGCATACCGAGCTGCTGCAACCGTCGAAAACGCTCTTCGCGTAGCTTATCCCAGCCCACCATAAACTTGCCTTTGTACTTGGCAATGTCCTCGGGTAAGGCGTGCAACGGCCAGTGCGGTGCTTGGTAAGCCATATACAGAAAAAAAGGCTTCCCCGAAGACTTGCTGTCTTTCAGAAACTTAATGGCAAAGTCAGTGTAAGCATCCGTGGAATAGTAGCCGGGGCCGGGCGTGTAGGGCTGGTTGTCCAGGGCCAGGGTTAGCGCCTGATTCGGACGGTAGGGGTAATTGGCAAAGTAGCTGCTTGCTCCGTCAATCAGCCCAAAGTAATGGTCGAAACCACGTTGCGTGGGCCAATGCGCGGGCGCCTGCCCAACGTGCCACTTGCCACCCATAAAGGTGTTGTAGCCGCCGCCTTTCAGAGCTTCGGCAATGGTAACGCAGTTGTTGTTCAGGTAGCCTTGGTAGGCTGGTTGCGGCCGCGTATTCATCATGTCTCCTACTCCGGCTTGATGCTGGTAAAGGCCCGTCAGCAACGAGGCCCGACTCGGGCAGCACCGTGACGCATTGTAGAACTGAGTCATTTTCAGTCCCTCCCGCGCCATTGCATCCAGGTTCGGCGTTTGGGTTGCCGAGCCAAAGCAGCCGATATCCGAGTAGCCCATGTCATCGGCTAGAATGATGATGACGTTGGGTTGCTTCCGCTGTGGCCCAGCCGGCATCAAACTAAGGAATAGCCCCGCAAGCGGCAGTAAAGCCCCTAAAACCTCTATTCTACGCCTCATTGGTCCCGTTTTTTCTGCATGATTACTGCCAGCCTCAAGCTCGGGAAAGCAAAACTTACCTGCAACCTGTACCCACCTGTCTGTCCGTTCAGGCAGTCAACCCCAATAAATTAGTTGCTGCCAGCGTGCGGATACGGAGCTTTGGGTGAAACACTTGGCAAGCTTTTCCACGGGGTGCTGCTAAGTTTTAGCAGACGGTGGCTTGCTTGGGAGAAAGGTGATGCAGGTAGCCTACTTGCCTTTTCTTAAACAATCATTCCAGAAAAAACTTATGCTCTATTCTCAGCCCGTGCACTTCTCTTTGGAAGTACTGTTTTCGGGATTTCTTATCCCGCCGCCGACGTTAGGCTGATTTACTTTTGATTCTCGTTTTATGCTGCCAGACGCTGCTTCGTCGATTGCCTTTTCTGTATTGGATTTAGCCCCTATTGCGGCCGGTAGCACCCCCGCGGACACCTTCCGCAATAGCTTGGCGCTAGCACAGCAAGTGGAAAAGTTTGGGTACACACGCTTCTGGCTTTCCGAACATCACAACATGGTTAGCGTGGCCAGCGCGGCCCCAACAGTGCTGATGGGGTACATTGCCGGGGGCACCACGTCGTTGCGGATTGGTTCGGGCGGTATCATGCTGCCGAACCACGCCCCGTTGGTGGTTGCCGAACAGATAGGCACCCTGGCTTCGCTGTACCCCGGCCGCATTGACCTCGGATTGGGCCGCGCCCCCGGCACCGATCAACTAACCGCCCAGGCTATCCGCGGCACCCGGTTCGCTGCTGGGCAGGATTTTCCCCGTGATATCCAGCAGTTGCAAACCTATTTCTCTTCCACCAACAGCACCAGTGCCGTACGGGCCATCCCGGGGGAAGGACTGGACATTCCGATCTGGATTTTGGGTTCGAGCACCGACAGCGCATACCTTGCTGCCGCGCTGGGACTGCCGTATGCGTTTGCTAGTCACTTTGCTCCGGGGCAGCTACTGCCCGCTCTAGAGCTATATCGTCATCACTTTCGGCCGTCCGCGACGTTGGCTGAACCCTATGTATTGGCTTGTGTGAACGTGGTGGCCGCCGACACCGACGCCGAGGCCCAGTGGTTGGCAACCTCCCTACAGCAGTTCATGCTTGGGGTTATTAGTGGCAAGCCGGCTCCGCTGCAACCGCCGGTCGAGTCAATGGATGCGCTTTGGGGACCAACTCAGCAGCAGGCCGTTGGGCAAATGCTAGCTTATTCGTTTGTTGGTGGCAAGGCCACGCTGCAACACGACTTGCAGCAATTTGCTGCCCGTACTCGGATAAACGAAATCATGGCCGTTTCCAATATTTACAGCCATGAGGCCCGAGTTCATTCGTATCAATTGCTGGCGGAAGCGCTACAGGAACTACAGCAACAGCCATTACTCCACCATCAATCAGTCCGCTAAAAAAGCGCCCTTCATTCCGTACTTAGTAGGCTGCAATCGAGTGCCCTTCGGCTGCAAATCCAACGAATAACCTATGGGGCCAGCGTTCGGTTTGCACTGATTTTTTGGCGCTGCCCCTGTACAAGGCACAGGGCTGTGGCGCAAGCTGTAGAGGCAGCGAACAGCATTTCAGGTAATTACATAGAATAAGGATTCACGGTGGCATGCACCAGACCAGCATCGGCCCGATGCTGGCAAATGCTCTGCCTTGGCTGCAATCATTGGACCAGTAAGGTATAGTCGGTGCGAGACTACGTTTTGACCGGCGTACAAGGAGTGCGCAATGCCCTTGGCAGGTCGTCTCAGGTTCCGCGCACTTCCGGCCGTTCCGGGCACGTAGCTAGGCACTTGGAACGGTCCTAGTGTTCTGTTCTTTATTCTGTTCGTCGGCTTTTCTTCGTCATTAGGCGACACGCCGAATCGGTTCAGGCTCAATGTACCGTTTGCCCTTGCTCCGCAATGCGGATTCCAGGACCTTTGTATATGAATTTTCTCTTGGTTTTATGGTTAAGCCAGCATCCTGGACTGGTTGGTACCGAGCAGGGTAGCCACCAACTGGTACTGGCCGCCCTCGCCCTCACCCATGACCATACGCAAGTACTGACCCGCTACGAGCGCAGCCTGCTCGACCGGGTTGGTCGTCGGGAGATGACTCTACCGCATTTGCTGGCCTACTTGCAGGAACACGAACAAGCTTAACCGGCTGCTGCCAAACAGCAGCTTCTCTTTTGCATGGCCCAACTTTACTTTGAAAACGCCATGGGGCGCATTTTCGAGCACCCCAACGGATATGCCTGGCTGTGCTACCATTCCGGCCAACGGACCCTTTCAGACGTGCAGGGTTTTCTGACCCACACCGGCCGCCTGCTTCAGCGCTACGGCTGGCACCGTATGCTCAGCGACCAACGAGTCATGCTGCCCTTCACAGAAGACGAGCGCCTGCTGATCCTCGACTACTGGCAGAAGCGTTACCTAGCTTATGGGCTCGTTACGGGCGCCGTGGTGCTATCACACGATGTCTTCACTCGCCTCTCCTTCAGCCAGATTCAACAGCAAGCCCAGGGGGTGCTGTCGTACCGTATGTTCGAACTAGAGGAAGCCGCTATCAGCTGGCTTACCCAACTAGCGTAGCGAAAGACGGACCGGCCTTTGCTGAAGGTTGATTCCGGTGTTGCATTTAAGTTTTTCCAAGGAAGATACACCAAGCTTACGCTGCGTTTTCGAATAACGAACACTGGATGTAAGTGTAAGTCGCGCTGGTAATAACCATGGCCATAAAGTGCCCGATTCTGGCAGCGCACGACCGGCCAGAACGTATCCGAAAAGCCAATTCGTAGTGCTTGCGCCTGCCTGAAGGACAGAACCAGGATTATTTACTCAGTGGTAAGCCACAGTTCTAGCACTACGCACAAACTTAACAGCAGGCATATCAGGAGAGCCCGCCAACGTACTCCAAGCAAATATTGGCGTTGCCAAGAGGACATTTTCATGCCGCAATATAACAGCGGCACACCTTGCAAAAGCTTAACAACAGAGAATAATAGGCTGGTAGGTTCGCAAAATTACTTCCTGTT
Organism: uncultured Hymenobacter sp.; assembly: GCF_964242765.1. NCBI lineage: Bacteria > Pseudomonadati > Bacteroidota > Cytophagia > Cytophagales > Hymenobacteraceae > Hymenobacter > uncultured Hymenobacter sp. The sequence goes on along the minus strand of NZ_CAXTBM010000024.1, from coordinate 59,226 downwards.
AAGCTCCTATTACAGCATGCATTCTAATAGCATGCATAGGCTCAGCACCAAGCAGCAAACGAGCGCCAAATCGAACCTTGATTCCAAGCCACAGACTAGTTGATAATCGTTCTTCATACATATCAGCGTTGTGAGAATGAATATATAAAATGCAATATGTATTAAATATTAAATGCATTGAATAAACCCTTTTAGCGGTTAAATACCCTTCCACACACAGCCAATATCCTATCACCTTTGCTTGTCAAGCAAAACTTAAAACTATACCCGCCCAACAAACAAGCAATTATATCCAAGCAATTCTTATTGAAATCTAGTAAATCGTGCAGTCTGGCTATCAGTTACGGCCGATAGAAGGTGCCTCGCTTCTCTCACCCACTCCCATCCGGCCTACCACGCTTATGATTGATCTTCGTATCTGGTTTAAGCGCAACGCCTGGGGCTACTTGGCTCTTACTGTCCTTCCGCTCAGCACGTTGGCGCAGAATACTGGAGTTTCCTTGGAGCAGGGATTCAAAGACCCGCCGCAAGCAGCTTGGCCCCGCACTTGGTGGCATTGGACCAATAGCAACGTAAGCAAGGAGGGAATAACCAAGGACTTGGAGTGGATGAAGCGGGCGGGCATTGCGGGCTTTCAGTTAGCCGATGTGGCGGCTGGCAGCGGCCAAACGGTGAACGAGAAAGTGGTTTTTGGCACACCTGCGTGGCTTGATGCCGTGCGCCACACCGCCGCGGAAGCTGACCGCTTAGGGCTGGAAATGACTATGTTCTCTTCCCCGGGTTGGAGCCTAACGGGTGGCCCGTGGGTGAAGCCCGAACAGGCCATGAAGAAGCTGGTATGGAGCGAAGTAAAGGTGCAAGGAAGCAGAGTGTTTAAAGGCAAGTTGCCGCTGCCACCATCCAACGAAGGGCCCATCCGCAACCTCGCTCGGGGCGCCAAGGCTAGTGGCACAATCAACTTTTATGGCGACTGTGCCGTGGTTGCCTACCGCACTCCACCCGCCGAAACCGACTTGACATCCCAACCTACGGGCGTAACAACCAACGCCGGCGCCACAGATGCCCAGGCGCTGTTAGATGATGATTTGAATACAACGCTAACCATAAGGCCCACTGAAAAACGCGGCACGGCTTGGGTTCAGTACAGCTTCAAGCAGCCAACCAAAGTGCAGGCATTTACGGTGGCCGGTACCCGCGGCATTCCTCATGGTCGGTTGTTGGCTAGCCTTGACGGTCAGCAGTTTACCACGCTAGCAGTCTTGCCGGGCAAGCAAGGCTACCGAGGTGGCACGGTGCGCACCTTTGCCGTTCCCTTAACTATGGCTCGCTATTACCGGCTCGAATTAAGTGGCGCGCCCATGAAGCCCGCCGATGTTATTTCGGAAGCGCCTGCCCAACCCGATAGCAGCTATGCCCTCAACGAGTTTCGGCTGCACCCCGGCGCGCGGGTGCATCGCTGGGAAGACAAGGCCGGTTTTAATTTCCTGTTCGAATACGAATCGACGGCTACGCCATCCGTAGCCGCGCCGGCGGTTATCAATTCAACGGGAGTGGTGGTGCTCACGTCGAAGATGCAGCCCGATGGCACGCTGAACTGGCAGGTGCCACCGGGCCAGTGGACCATTCTGCGGATGGGCTATTCGCTGACGGGAGCCAAAAACCGGCCCGCCGTGCCGGCTGCTTTAGGCTATGAAGTCGATAAACTTAGTGCCAAACACACCGAAGCATACCTGCAAAGCTACACGGGCCCCATCGCGCAAGCACTGGGTCCCCTGTACGGTAAAAGCCTACGCTACATGCTACTGGACAGCTGGGAAGCGGGTATTCAGAACTGGACCGACGAGATGCTGCCCGAGTTTGAAAAGCGCCGCGGCTACGACTTAACGCCGTTTTTGCCGGTGCTGGCTGGCCGGGTGGTAGGCAGCGCCGATATCAGTGACCGAGTGCTCTGGGATTTTCGCCGGACACTGGTTGACATGTTTGCCGAGAATCACTACGGCACCGTTACCACCTTTTTGCACCAGCAAGGCATTCAGACGTATGGCGAAGCGGGTGGTGTTTCCTTGGAAACCATAGAGGACGCCTTGCTTTACAAGAAGTTCGTTGATATTCCCATGGGCGAGTTTTGGGTGAAAGACCTGCACCCCTCTTCCATGTACTACGAGGACGTGCGCGGGACGGCCTCGGCGGGCCACGTCTACGGCAAAAACTTGGTGGCGGCAGAGGCTTTCACCGGCGGCAACTACGAGTCGCCTTTTACGCTAAAGAAAATCAGTGACTACTGGTTTACGCAAGGCATCAATCGACTGGTATTTCACACCTCCGCCCACCAACCGCTCGATACCAAGCCCGGCAACACGATGGTGGGCACCCATCTGAACCGCAACATCACCTGGGCCGAGCAGGCCCGGCCGCTCATGACGTATTTGGCGCGCAATGCGTTCATGCTCCAACAAGGCCAGTACGTAGCCGATGTGGCATATTTACTCAACGAAGGGGCCCCGTCCACCATGCCGTTTTGGGGCGCGGGACTGCAACCGGCCCTACCCCCCGGCTACGCCTTCGACTACATCAACGCCGACGCGCTACTTACTCGCATGTCGGTGAATGAAAATGGCCGACTGGTACTACCCGATGGCATGAGCTACACGGTGCTGGTGCTACCCGAAACCAACCAAATGACGCTGCCGGTACTACGCAAAGTGCAGGAACTGGTGCGGGGCGGCGCAACGGTGGTGGGTCCGAAACCCGACCAGACACCGAATTACACGAACTATCCGGGGAGTGGCGCGCAACTACAAGAGCTAACCAGTGACGTATGGGGCGACTTGGATGGCCACAGCCGAACTACGCGCCGGCACGGCAAAGGCCTAGTGGTGTGGGGTTTGCCTCTTGCTCAGGTGCTGCCCTTGGCCAGGGTAATGCCGGATGTAGAATGTAGCCGGCCCCTGGGCAGTGAAGTACCCTGGATTCACCGCCGTGTGGGCGATGCGGACGTGTATTTCGTGGTCAATCGCTCGGATAGTGCGCAAAACCTAGTGGCTCGATTCCGAGTGAGCGGCAAGGACGTGACGCTGTGGCACGCGGCCACCGGCCAACTGGAGCCAGCCGCCTACACCACCACCGACGGGCATACGACCGTGCCGCTGTGCTTGCACGCGCGTGAATCAGTGTTTGTGGTGTTCAACCACGCGGCACCCACAAATGCCCGCATCCTGGTGCCGGAGCGTGCCACTATCCTGCATACCGTGGAAGGACCGTGGCGCATTGAGTTTGCCCCTAAGCTTGGCGCCCCGCTTGCCACCACCTTACCACAGCTCGCCCCCTGGACCGATAACTCCGAGCAGGGTATCAAGTATTTCTCGGGCACGGCTACCTATCACAAAACTGTGGAAATCAAGAAAAGTTGGTTTCATGGCGGTCGAAAAGTGCTGCTTGACTTGGGCCGCGTTGGTGATATGGCCGAAGTACGTGTCAACGGTAAAAAGCTGGGGTTACTTTGGCAGGCTCCTTTTCAGGTGGATGTAACGAGTGCCCTGAAACCCGGCAAAAACCAACTGGAAATCCAAGTAACCAATGAGTGGACCAACCGCCTGATCGGCGACAAGTTAGTGGGCCCGGAAAGGAAGGTACTGGATTCGTACACCGCCCCTTTCGGCGGGCAATACCAGCTAAGCGAGTCGGGCTTGCTGGGTCCAGTAAGAATTGTGCGGGTAGAGCAACCTGCAAACTCCGGCGAGAAACCAAAATCCATGACGTTTCAACCTAAACTATGACAATTCGATTCTTTCTTGCTTTTGCAGTTGGAGCTGGCGTTTGCCTGCTGCTTTGTCCGTCGTGGGTTCAAGCCCAAGTAGCTAGCAAGCCCCCAGAGGCGGTGGCGGGTATTCCGGTGAACTACAACGAGGAATTAGTAGGAACCTACCCCCTACCCGATCCGCTGCTGGCAAACGGCAAAACAATTACGGATGCCGCCACCTGGAACAAGCAGCGGCGGCCGGAAATCAGAAACTGGTTCGAGCAAAACGTGTACGGCCGTGCCCCCGAGCGGCCACGTAAGCTGCGCTTTGAAGTGTTCGACAAAGGAACGTCGGCCTTCAACGGCAAAGCCACCCGCAAGCAAGTGACGGTGTATTTCTCGGAGCGCAATGATGGGCCAAAGATGGACCTGTTGGTGTATCTGCCGGCCGGTGCAGCGAAACCCGTGCCGTTGGTGCTTAACATCAATTTCCTGGCAAATTCCTCGTTGGTTGATGATCCGGGCGTGCGGCCTGGGCAGGTCTGGAACAAAGACAAGCAGCGAGTACCTGCCCCGGGCTACAATCCTAATGGCCCTATGAAGCTTACGATAGAGCCTTTTTTAACACAAGGCATTGGCGTAGCTACCGTGTATTACGGCGACATCGAGCCAGATTTCGACGGCGGCATCAAGCATGGGGTACGTAGCCTCTACCTTAAGGCCGGCCAAGATAAAGTTGCGCCCGACGAGTGGGGCGCTATTGGAGCCTGGAGCTGGGGCCTAAGCCGGGCACTCGACTATTTCGAGCAAGACAAAGCCGTAGACGCCAAGCGAGTAGCGCTGCTCGGCGCGTCCCGGCTAGGCAAAACGGTGCTGTGGGCCGGGGCCAACGACCCCCGATTTGCTATGGTTATAGCCAGCGTTTCGGGTGAAGGTGGGGCCGCCATCAGCCGGCGCAACTACGGGGAAACCATTGCTCATTTGGTGGCGCCCACCCGCTACGCGTACCAGTTTTGCCAGAACTATCAGCAACTCGCCAACCGCACCGATGCCCCCATGGATTCGCACATGCTGGTGGCCCTGCTGGCACCTAGGCCACTGTTGCTACAAACCGGCAGCACCGACTACTGGAGCGACCCCAAGGGAGAGTTTCTAGCGGCGGTGGCGGCCACGCCTGTTTACCGTTTATTTGGTAAGCAAGGCGTAGAAACCAGTGTTATGCCAGCCGCCAGCCAAAAGACAGGACAAACGCTGAGCTACTACATGCACGAAGGTGGCCACGGCATTATTGCTTCCGATTACGAAGTATTTGCCGAATTCATACGTGTCCATCTGCTTTAAAGCAAGTAGGGAGAGAAGCTTGCGTGCAGGTTTAGAACAAGGTCAAAACACTATCTTTATACGTGTCTTATAGCTTGCGCGGCGGGATTTGCTTCCCTTACCGTACCGGCATCGCTCATCTGTGGGCAAGCTCCTTACTTGTGTAAAACCTTTATATGAGTTCGTTCTCTCCCCGTTTTACGGCCGCCCTCGAAACGTTTGACGCGGCCAACGCCGAAGATCCTACCCAGGAGAGTGATGCCGAGGGGCACCTTTGGCCCAAGGAGCTTCTTTATGCCCACCGCATGAGCGCCTGCCTCACCCGCGTTGCCCCCGAAGCCCCCGAGGCCGTGCACTTGGCTGCCCGTTGCCAACATATCCGCCGCTGGGCTATTCCGCGCCACGATTTCCCTATGGACCGGGTAGGCTACCACCAGTGGCGCAACACACTCAAAAAGTACCACGCGGAAGTAGCCGGACAGTTGCTAACTGAGGTGGGCTACGACGAAGCTACTATCGCCCGGGTGCAGGCCCTAGTGCAAAAGCAGAACCTGAGTCGAGATACCGATATGCAGTTGCTGGAAGACGTCATTTGTCTGGTGTTTTTAGAATACTACTTGCTGGCTTTCGCCCACCAGCACCCCGAAGAGAAAGTGGTGGCCATCGTGCAGAAAACGTGGGGCAAGATGACGCCTAGAGGCCAGGAGTTGGCCTTGCAATTACCCGTTACGGACGCCGCGCAAGCACTGCTCGCAAAGGCCCTAGCGTAGCGAATTCGTCGCCGGTTGCTATGCCGTGGCTTATGCCCCATCAAAACAGCGAGTCGCCGAGAGTCCGACCCATCACCAAGGCTAGTAGCCATACTGGGCACCTCCCGTCGCCGACAGTATCGATAGTTGGGCTAGGCAAGTAAGGGGTTCCGGCTTGGCCCGTACTGGGTTACTTCAACTCGTCTCGCTATCATGTCTTGCTCTTCTAGGCGTCCTGTTATGCTTGGCTCTTGCTAGCTTTGCAGCAATTGAGTATGCAATAAATCAAAGAACTCAGCCTTGTGATTGGGCTATCTGCCCAATCACAAGGCTGGTTAATTTTCACTTCCGTTTGCCTATGAGAACCAGCCTTCGCTTCCGCCATTGGACTGCAATCCACAGCAGAGGGCATATGCGCGACAACTTGACGGTAGGCGATACAATTGAGCACGAAGGATGCTCTTATCAGGTAACAACTCAGGACCTGAAGGACTACAAAGCCAAGCGTAAGTACCGGCTCATGTTGGCAAGTGGCGTGCTCGATCAGCAAGGCCAAGAACTGTATGAAGCTGATGTTGTGCAGGTGTTTCAGCGGGGAGACAGCCGCGGCGTTTCTTATTTCGCTTACGTAGTGTGGGACCCTACACGCGGGTTCCTGTACCGTAATGCGCAAGACCTGCCCCTAACAGTGGACTGTATAACCCGGGTTTGGACGAACTTTTATGCGCAGCCGCATTGGGTGGAGCAGTTTGGATACCACCAGAATTTCATTCGTGAACACTGGTTCTAGCGTACTTCCGTGGCCGCCTAGGTGGCAAACAACGCCTTTGGCAACCTGCCTCCTAACTCTGGTGCTTACGTTTTAAGTGAAGAAGGTGTAAGAGTACTTACAGCACTTACACCAGAATTAATTAGATTGCCACAGTAATAGCTAAAACGATTTAGCGATTGTTGTCATCTGCTTGCTTTTCCGGTCGTTTACTAGGTACTACTGTAGTGTCTAGAGCAACTTACACAAACTGATTTGTGGTAAAAATACCACTCACCTCTTCCCACCTCACGCACCTTACCCGTACTCTCTGCCATAAAATGCTGATACATACGCTGAAAAAAAATTTGTTGGGGCTGCTGCTCTTCTTACTGTTTCACCCCACTGCAAAGGCCCAACAGCCTCTCCAACTAACTGGCAAGTGGGAGTTTCGCAAAGCCGGTGACAGTAAATGGAGTGCGGCCACTGTGCCCGGCACCGTCCACACCGATTTGCTGAACACCAAGCAGATTCAGGACCCCTTCTACCGCGTAAACGAGAAAGACCAGCAGTGGATTGGCCGCACCGATTGGGAATACCAAACCACACTTAACATCGACGTCAACCAACTCAGAAACGACAAGCTCTACCTGGTTTTTGACGGGCTCGACACGTACGCCGACGTGTACGTGAACGAGGTGAAGGTGCTGGAAACCGACAACATGTTCCGGCAGTGGAAAAAGGATGTGAAGCCACAGCTGAAAGCTGGTACCAATGCACTGCGGGTGTTTTTGCACGCGCCGATGAATAAAGGCGAGGAGCTGTATAAGAGCTTGCCCTTCCGGGTGCCTGCCAGCGACAACGACCAAGCCGCACCGAATGAGCCTAAGGTGAGCGTGTTCACCCGCAAAGCCGGCTACCACTACGGCTGGGATTGGGGTCCGCGCCTGGTAACCTCCGGCATTTGGCGCCCCGTGTATTTGATGCCCATGAACGTGGCCCGAATCCAGGATCTGTTTATCAAGCAAAAAAAGCTAACCACCGAGCAGGCAGATCTGGAAGCCCGCCTGGAAGTTGAAAGCCTGACTGCTGGCCCCAAGCAGTTGGAAGTAACCGTGGACGGTTCCACTACGCCCGTTTATTCTCAACCCGTGTTTTTAGACAAGGGTATGAACAACTTGGTATGCAGCTTCACATTACCCAAGCCCGAGCTGTGGTGGCCCAATGGCTACGGGGCGCAGAAGCTATACACGTTCCGGGCCGTGCTGAAGGATGGCACCAAAGCCCTTACCGAAAAGCAGGTTCGGCGCGGTATGCGCACGGTGGAAGTGGTGCAGGAGACTAGTCCCAAAGCCAATTCGTTTTACTTTCTGGTGAACGGCGTGAAGATGTTCATGAAGGGCGCCAACTACATCCCGCAAGACAACTTTCTGCCCCGGGTGAACAAGGCACGCTACGAGCACGTCATCAACACGGCCGTGGCCAGCAACATGAACATGCTGCGGGTGTGGGGCGGCGGCATCTACGAAAACGACTTGTTCTACGACCTCTGCGACGAGAAAGGCATCATGATCTGGCAAGACTTCATGTTTGCTTGCGCTATGGTGCCTCCGCTGGAAAACCATAAGCAGAACATCTACGAGGAAGCCGTGGAGAACGTGAAGCGCCTGCGCAACCACCCGGCCATTGCCATGTGGTGCGGCAACAACGAAATAGCGGCCTATATGGGCTCCAACTACTGGGGTACGGCGAAGGGCGCGTTCCGCAATCGGCAGGATTCGATGAGCATCGTTAACACGTATAAGGAGGTGTTCCACAGTATTCTGCCCGCCGTTGTGAAGGGCTACGACGACGAGAAATTCTACTGGTCGACTTCCCCGCAGCCAACCAATTGGTCGACCACCAACCGCGACAGCCGCACCTCCGGCGACGTGCACTACTGGGAGGTGTGGGGTGGTAAAAAGCCGATTGAGCTGTACCTGGAAAATATTGGGCCCTTTATGAGCGAGTACGGTTTTCAGTCGTTCCCCGATATGCAAACCATCAAAACCTTCGCCACTCCCAAGGACTACGATATCAACTCCGAGATTATGAAGTCGCACCAGCGTTCCTACGTGGGCAACGGTGCTATTCTGCAATACATGGAAGCCTGGTACAAGGTCCCGAAGGCCTTTCCCAACTTTTTGTACACCGGGCAGGTGCTCCAGGCCGAAGCCATCAAGCTAGCCATTGAAGCGCACCGCCGGGCTAAGCCCTACTGCATGGGGTCGTTGTATTGGCAAATCGACGACTGCTGGCCCGCAGCATCCTGGTCGAGCATGGACTACAACGGCTTCTGGAAAGCCCAGCAATACGAATCGAAACGGGCTTTCGAAGCCGTACTGGTATCTCCAATCGTTAAGCGGGATTCTGTGCAGATCTACGTGGTATCCGATCAGTTGAAACCCATAAACGCGCAGCTACAAATCCGGCTGCTAGACTTCAGCGGCAAGGTGCTCAATGAAAACAAGAGCAGTATCAACGTTCCGGCTAACACCAGCACCAACGTGTACCGGATTCCGGTGCAAGACCTACTTAAAGGTGCAGACCGGAGCAGCGTGCTGCTTGATATCAGCTTGCTCAGCCAAAATCAAGAATTGGCGCAGAACTGCCTATACTTTGAGAAGCCTAAAAACCTGAAACTCAACAAGCCGGCCATTGAGTACACCCTCACCCAAGACAAGGACCGCTACGTGCTTAAGCTCACCAGCACGCAGCTAGCCAAAAACCTGCGCGTTTCGGCCGGTGATGATGCCATCATTTTCTCGGATAATTACTTCGACCTGATTCCTGGCAAGGAGAAGATAGTGACGTTTCAATCCAGCAAAACTTTGAAAAAAAGCGGCATTTCTTTCTTGAGCATCAACGAATCAGCCCGTTGATAAAGCCCGTTGACAATAGATAGGCATATGCCTTAATACGGAAACACCCGCCTACTATAATCGAACAGCAAAAGCCTCGTCTTACGACGGGGCTTTTGCTTTGTACTCAGTAGCTATTTCGGCTTGTAACCTGCAATGATAAGAGCTACGCACGCGCGGCTAGCAATGCAAGAGAATCGTAGTCGGCCTATGAGCTCCTCGGCAAGCAAGCTGCTCTGTGATGCATTTTATTTTGTTTTTCTCCTCTTTGAAACCCAATCTGATTGAGTTCCTCCATCAGAATAGCAGCTAGCTTAACTCAACTTTCAAAAGAGTCAGATTAATAATTATAGGTTAGTACATAAATTATATCAAGTCATTTATTAAATTTAAGCTATACTGCTCTCACCTCCCTATTATGCAACTTTTAAAATCACTATTCTCGGACTTATTTACCTATTTCTGGCCTACTCATCCTATTCCACCCTATCCCCTCGAATCGTGGAAGGAGTTACCGAGTGAGGAATGGCCACTAGGGTATGATCCTATATCAGACTCTTTCCCAGGAGAAGCATCGAATTACTACTCGCATCAAGTTAAAGCAAACAACGCCTCGCTACCATCTGCGCTACTATAGGAAGCACTCAGCTAAGGTGAAATGATATCCGCAAAAGAAGACGGACAAGGTTCAAGCCGCAACTGATTTAGGCCGCAAGCAACGGCCGTAGTAGTTCCAGATGGGTTTTAACGGCTCCTCCAGCTATTTATCAGCTGGGGATAATCGGTGTGAGTTTTGAGAATCAACCCTTTATACCCAATGTTGGCCCGTAACTCCAGCTAATGAAAAAACTCACAGTCCGGCTGTTGTAACAGCTGCGCTTGCTGACGCGTTAGCTTAACGATATTTTGTACTGATTCATACGGGTGTTAAAGTCGAAAAATACTATCTTATCAGAACGGTTTGTTCTCTGTCCAGAGAAGCAAGCCGTTCTAGACAGGGTTGAAACTGCCCGTAGAAGTACCAGGGGAGCAGTTCAATTTATTTGAAGAGCAGAATTAGATTATTACTACCGAAGGAGCGAATGAAATTTAACTGCTTTATGCTCGTTTACCTTGTGCAATGCTAGCTTGTACAGCGCGGCATATGTGCCTTCTGTAAGTCCTCCCTTGCTTAGCAATTATCGACATCCAACCTTTAAGCCAGACTTCTCACTTACGCAAAGTGCCCATGCTTCACTGTTGAGTGTGTGGCTTTGACAGGCAGAACTATCTTGGTGAGAAGCGTAGTCCAAATGGAAATTTTGTTTTTAGTGTTCCAACTCTTGCTTTCAGCAAGCACCTACGCTAAGGTGGAAATGCTGCCTGCTAAGAGTTTTCAACCTAGCGAGCTAGTTGCACCTGCTTCCCCCCTGCCTGCTTCTCCGCCCACTCCCTACGAATGGGCCGGCGTCATTGGGACTACCAGTGACAATTTCTCGGTGAAACCGTGGCGTGGCGCCTCCTTTGTTCGTTCCGTAGCGTACGGTCCGGCAGGTGGTATAGTCGGGGCGGGCTATGCGGAAACGCACGAAAATGTGAGCACCTTCACCGACCAAACACGCAATGCGCGGCTGGCGCTGGCCAATAATATGCTGTCTGTTGTCGACCACGTTGACACGGATGGGACGCTATATTACATAGCCGGCAACAACAATGGCTGGGACAAGAATAACTCGGTGTACGTGGTGGCTCGCCGCTGCTCAGATCGGGGCTTGCAGCCCTTCCCGAAAGGAGTCCGGGCTACTTTTGCGGGCGACAAAGCGCACGACAGCGACGCTGGCTACGATGGGGTGATTAGCCTGACGCAGAAACTGGGGGGCTGGAACCCCGACTTTCAACGTGCCCACTATATCAGCGGCATGCGTGTAGAACGAGGCAACAGCTTGCTGGCAGTTTGCCGAAAAAACCAAGGAACCGTTGCGTTCTATAACAAAACCACCGGCGCGTTGCTCTCGACGCTTCGCGTGCCAGCGCCGGAAAAATGCGTATTCTCCCCATCAGGTGACTTTTGGGTGATAACCCAAGGAACGGTAAGGCGATACGTGAACCGTAGCACCCGCACCACCCCCAATTTTGTCTTGCAAATCACCCTCAAGGGACTGCAACAACCCGTTGCATTAGCTATGCGCCCCAATGGTGTATTGCTAGTGCAAGATGGAGGCAACCACCAGCAGGTGAAAGAATTTCAAGCCAACGGCCAGTTAGCAGGTGTATTCCCGACTACGCCCGGCGGCAACAAACTCAGCCCGGACGTTACCTTATCGAGCTTCCTGTTTGTGAACCGCGAAAGCCTAGGCACCCAGGACACCACGAACAGCGACTATGATAAGCCGCTTGGTTCCATGGATGTAGCCCCCGACGGTTCGATATGGTTGCTCGATGCCGGTAACTACCGCGTCATGCACTATAGCCTGACTTGGAAATACCTTGGACAGTTCGGCTGGCTACCTTGCCATTACAAAATTGCCGTGGACCCAAACGACGTCAAGCGGGTTCACTCGGATTACATGGAACTGGAAGTGGACTGGACACGCCCTATTCGGGGCGGCGACCAAACCCAGTTGGCTCATCCTACTTGGCTTCTGAAAAAGAACTGGGCCGCGCAACTTAGTCGTCAGTTAGGTTCTTTTCTGCACGTAGTAACCTATACCAGCAAAGGGGTGAAACGCACGTTTGCTCAGTGCCACGACGCAGCTTTCAACAACCAAGGCTGGCAAACCGAACTCGTGGAGCTTCCTAGTTCCGGGGTAGTCCGTCGCACGGGCATACATATTGATTACGGCCCCAACACCGGCCGCAGCAAGATTCTTTATCCAGAGGGTATTCGGTGGTGGGAAATAACCGACGATGGGGCCGGCAACAGGCGGCAGTGCGGCTATTTTCAACCATTTGAGGGCTTCGATAGCCACAAAAATCCTGTGTTTGGTTTGGCGCAGAAAAAGGTGGATTTCATTGCCGAGCTAGCCAAGCAAAACAACCGGCCGCTTAGCTACGGCGGGTGGAACCAGCAGGATGAGTGCCCGGTAACAGCCGATGGCACCTGGATTAGCTTCAGAGCTCCTCAAACCGAACTAGGTGCCTACCATTTAGGCGGCATCAAACCTGGGCAAACCAAATGGAATTGGTTGGCCTTGCCCAACAAGCTGATGACCAACAGTCAAGAGATTGTACCGGGTTTTTATCCGGCGCGGGGTTCTGGCTCTGATTTCGGAGGGCACACCGGAGTAGCGGTTCACGCAGTTGGCCAGTACGTGGTGTGTAGCTACGATGGCCAGAACGGTTTTTTTTCCAATCAGCACTGGTTGTACAAGCAGGATGGCACTTACCTAGGCCAGTACGGACGCTACAGCCGCGACCAACCCGAGTTTCATAATTTGGATGCCGCACCCACGGGCTATGCCAACAACACCGGTTACAGCTGCCTGCTGCAATCCGGCAACACGCTATTTGAGCTCACCACCGACGAAGCCTATTTCGGCGGTATTCACGTCCATCGGCTCCAAGTGCAGTCCCAAATACCGGCGCCAAGCAAATAGCTGCCCTTGTCGCCGGCTACGCAACAGGACATTCGGAACAGTAACTACTGTCTGCTGCTTAGCAGATGCTTCTTCAATGACTTCTTAGCGTATTAACGGTATGCTGCGCTTTGATTTAGTTCGGCCCGCGGCACAACTCCGGCATCGGAAACTGCATCAGTCAACGTGTAACCGATTTTAATGTCTGGAGTTATGCAAGCCTATACGCAGCTATAGTTCTGGCGACACACAACTATTTCGATGCAGACGAGTAGGAAAGCGAATTGTCTCAACTTCACTTCTTTAACGCTTTCTTATGCCGCGTCTTCTCTCCTTTGCGCAGTGTCGTTTGTCGTTGTTCATCACTGGCTTATTGCTCATTTTAGGGGTTAGCTCTTGTGGCATCAGCGAACAGGTGCAACAAGCCAAGGCCTTCAAGGATGCCGAGATTCGCCTTGCTTCCGTGGAACAGGCCACTGTGGCGGGCATCGACGTACTACAAATCCGTAAGGTCAGCGACTTAAGTACTTTGAATCAAGCCCGCCTAGCCGCCGCTTACGCGTCTGGTAACCTGCCGTTGCGCATGCGCCTGAACCTAGAAATCCGCAATCCTAACGACGAAATGGCCGCCCTCAATGGCCTAGACTATATTGCTCTAATTGACGGCAAGCAGGTCGCTACGGGGCGCACCACAGAACGTATTGAAGTGAGCCCCAACGGAGGCGTAGCTCTAGCCCCCATCACGCTGGAAAGCAACCTGCGCGACGCATTAGGAGAGCAATCGGGTGAGAGTTTGGCCAACTTTGCTTTCGGCCTAGCTGACCGCAGCCAGGAGCCGATGCGCCTGACCTTGCGTTTAAAGCCTACTTTTATTACCAGTGGTGGCCGTTCTATCTCGCCTACGGGCTATATAAATGTCAATAAAGAATTCACCGCTCGCCAAGCTTTAAATGCTGTTGACCAGCGCGACTCGCTTAAGCGTCGTCCTTGATTCCTCGCCTGTAAGGATAGCTGTTCCCTTTTCCATTCAAGAAAAGCTAGCCAGCACCCAGGCCATAGGTTCAGAAGGCTTGGCAATACGATAGCGCTGTCTTTCGGCCACGCCTAAACAGATGCATTGTCCAAGAGCATTACCAACCGGTACAAATTGGTTGCGCGGCATCTCGATAGTCTAATGCTATTCCTCTTGCCTAACTCGGCTGGCTCTATCTGAACAGACTTATAGCTTCAGCTCATTTTGCTCCACCTAGCACCTATCAAGCTCGCTGTAATGGTAGTTCAGTTCCTCTTAATCGCCCACTTCACTCCTTGGTTGTCGGCTTCGATAATGAAGCCCTGATCAAGGTAAACAGTCTGAAAGTGCTCTTCGAAGCTACGAGCCGTTGTTAAATTTTTACGAACCATCGTTTGGTAGATAGCGGGCAATTCCTCAAGCCGATAGCGGACTTCGGTTGATTCTTGACGAGCAGGCACTGGTTTCTTTGCTGGTATTGCACTACGTCGCTGTGCTTCTTTGTATTCGGCTGTCAAGTGTTTTTTGGTGATGGCCGCAACAATGGAACCAGCTAGGCTCTTGACTTTACCGCCCCGCTGCCGCTCGCGTTGTTGCTGTACTACGAACTGCACATAGCCGGGCTCTACATCACCCCGCTCGATCAGTTCACCCACCGCCACGATGCTAGCCGTTGCCACTCCCGCTTGCAGCAGGGCATCCTCCCAGGCACTGTTAGCGGCCAGCAAGGCCTCCCCTTCTCCGGCCGCCAAGGAAGTGAAGCGAAACTTGATTTCTGCAACGCCTTTGCCCTGCCGAATCAAGTCGTATTCAAAGGGAAGATCGGTCTTTGCCAGCTCTAGTTGGGCTCGATCCAGCACCCGCAGCCGGAACAATGGAAATTGCTTGTACTGACCTTCCAGATTCAGTAGGGCCTTGAGTTGGTCAACGGTAATGGTGCGGGTGCCAAAAGCACTGTATTCTTTGAGCAGCCAGTAAATGCGATAAGAATGAGGACTTTTAAGTTTAAGCAGTTGTACAACTTGTGCCTTGGTGAAATTGCGCTGTAACTGCAGCAGGTAAGGCATCACCTCATCATTGAAGCGCACGTGCAGGGCCCCCTCCTCCCCTCGGTATTTGGCATAAGCCATAAGAGGAATCTTGTCGAAGTCCGGATCAGAATTCCGACGATTAGCCCGCCGTGCAGGATTAGGCCGCTCGATGTGTAGAATGCGACTAACCAGTTGATTACACATACCCGCCACCTGCTGATAATCCTTGCTACTCGGCCGCCGCCCCGACAAAGCAACTACCTCCGTTAGGGGAATGCGCATTTCCCTAAACTCGCTGTCATCACGCCCAATACGTGAGAGCATGGCCATAAACAAGCGCATTTCCACCGTGGAAAGGTCAAACCGGGCGTTAACCAGCGCATTATGTTGCACCACGATCTTGCTGACGGGCAGTTCGGGCGGGGGGGTGGAATCGAACAGATTGGTTTGCATGGATAGTACACCTAATGGCAACCGGCAGTAAGTTCGACAATACGCTCAACTATTACAAGCCTGTCAACTTGTAATAGTTATCCACATTACGAAAGTCCATTCGTGCTTTTGTAATAGGCATTCGTGCTTCTGGTAATAGGGCAACGTGGTTTTTGTAATAGATAACCCATTTTTAGTCGTGGTTCTTGTAATACATCCCTCGTGCTTCTGGTAATAGGCCTGCGTGGTTTTTGTAATAGATGTGCGTGGTTTTTGTAATAGATAGCCCTCCTAACTTTATGGCTGTCAGTGATATACAGCACCCGTAAACCTATAAAGGGTTATAAATAAAGGAAACAACTGGTTTAAACAGGTCGTTTCTTTTTTATGAAAAGGCTTTTAAAAGAGTTTAATGAAATTCGGAAGGAAATAGTGGGTAAGGAATAGCTGAAAGTTGCGGTGTCGTGGTTTTTGTAATAGGCTTTTCACCGAAAGAAGGATCTATTCGTTAAATAATGCCTTTACGGGCCTTCAAAGCCTGTTTAGGAAAGCTCACGTACGCTACAAGTTCTGTTTACTTCTCGCCAAACCCACAAGGAAATAGGCTTCTATTACCAAATCCACGACGCCGTGTTCATTGATTAGCCGTAGCCTGTCGTGTTGTTGCTTATCTATTACAAAAACCACGTAGCAATTTTGACTTCTGGAGGTAGGGTGCTTTCAGTCTACTCGAGAGAAGGCAGATAAGTGGCTTGTGGGGGTGGCTCGTGGTTTTTGTAATAGATGAGAGCTTCTGAGAAATGAGAGACAGACAGCAACTCAAAGTGGAATGAAATCACACACAGTAGAAGCTAGAACTTGTACTGCCAGCCGCGCTCGGGGTGCCCTCCTCCTTTGTTGCCCTTGCCACAACAAGGTAAGTAGATTGCAAAGGCGAAACAGTTAGATAGCGCTATATCAGCAACTTAGCGTACTGTATCAACTCAAGAAACAGTAGCGCAATTGATATCAAACCTGCTTCACAACCAGTTAAATGTAGGGTAGCAGCAACTATCATCATGCAAAGTTTAAGCATGCCTATTACAAAAAGCACGAATCTTCATAGGGTGGGAAGATGTAGCTTCAAAGCAGCTTATGACAAGCTTCGTGCTTTTTGTAATAGCATGGCATAAAGCAAATGAGCCGTTTCGCTCGTGTATTCGTGCTTTTTGTAATAGCACTGCCTCCTGGCTTTAACACTTCGTAGTTAATACGTCGTGTAAGCACTTGAATATAAGATAGTTATAGGTTGTTTTAAGACAAAAAGCTATTACAAAAAGCACGAAAGCAATAGTTAAGCTTGCAGTGCTTCAATTTAGCAATCAATAAGGCCTCCCAAGTTCACTTAATCGATTAGTCGTTAAAAGATTAGGAATATTTTCCCCTAAGAATTTGGCTTTTCCTTTGTCGCTTACCTCTTAGTATAGATAAGCTGAATTGTTGGTAAGTAGTTGACAAATAGCTAAATGCACTCGATGCCTATTACTAAAACCACGACAACATGCTGAGTTAACCTATTACCAAAAGCACGAATGCCTATTACCAAAAGCACGAATGACTCTTAGCTTAGCTGCTTAAGCGAGTAGCTGCACTGCTATTACCAAAAGCACGAATGCCTATCAATGAATTGTTTTTTGTGATACTATTGCCGTATTACTAGCTACCCTTCCCTCCTATCCGCTATGCAAGGAGAACTCTTCGTCAGTGATAAGCCAGAGCCCGTCAGCAAACTGGTTGTGCAGCGCAATGACTTAGTGAATGCGCGTTTTGCACTAACGACGCTGGAGATGAGGCTATTTATGGCCATGCTCGCGCGTATCAACCGAGAGGACACCGAGTTTCATGAGCTACGAATTCCCGTGACCGAGGTAGTTGCTTTATCGGGGCGGCGGCCGAGTAGTAATGACTATCAGCAGTTGAAGGACATGTGCGCGTTGCTCGCTTCCCGGGTGATTTACATTGAGCGTCCGAGCAAGAAAAAGGCGAAACGGGCCGGCCAGGCAACAGATGAGGCTCCAAGCTTCTCGAATACCCCCCTAATGGCCTATGCCGACTACAGCAGCGAAGAACGGGCCCTAGTCGTCCGTTT
The DNA here is from genome assembly GCF_964242765.1 of uncultured Hymenobacter sp. Classification (NCBI taxonomy): domain Bacteria; kingdom Pseudomonadati; phylum Bacteroidota; class Cytophagia; order Cytophagales; family Hymenobacteraceae; genus Hymenobacter; species uncultured Hymenobacter sp. The sequence continues at coordinate 41,613 of NZ_CAXTBM010000024.1, read as the reverse complement.
CAACGACCGAGTACGTGAACATCTGTTGCAACTTAATGATGGCAATTTCACGCAGGCGCAGCTCATGCAGCTCCTCAAGCTTAAAAGTGCCCACTCTTACCGCATTTATTGGCTGCTGAAGCAATATGGCAGCTTTGGCACTCGAACCATACGGGTTGATGAACTGAAGCGGGTCCTTGACCTGGAAGGTCAGTACAAGCAATTTCCGCTCTTCAAGCTCCGGGTATTGGACCGAGCTCAGCAGGAGCTCTCACAAACCAACTTAGCGTTCCAATACGAGTTGATTCGCGGTAAAAGCAATAGCGTAGAGGAAATTCGATTTCATTTCACGCCGGTTACCAGCGAAGTCCTTTTGCCTTCCCTACCGGCCACGAGCGAGTGGCAAAAAGCTTTGCTTGAAGTAGGAGTATCGGCCAGTAGCATTGCAACCATTGGCGACCTCATCGACCGGAACGAAATGGAGCCTGGTTACGTGCAATACGTAGTTCAGCAGCAGCGTAGCAAGAGTAGTGAAGGGAAGATCAAAAGCTTGGCCGGGGCCGTGTTTACTGCCCTCACCAAAGGGCATCTGGTGGAAGAGTACCGTAAAGCCCTTCAGCGCCAGAAGAGCACCCCTCGCAAGCCCTCAGGGGCTAGTTCTTCCCCACCCCCACAGCCTATTCGCTACCGGCTCGAAGAAGCCCAAGCGGCATACGAACTAATGGTGCGTCAAAAAACAGCTAAGGGGGCGACATTTCAGGAGAACCTAACGCTGGTTTACTTGTCCCAAGGATTTCGGCAAGAGCAAGACGCTGACGGGGTAGAATGGCTAATTAAAAGCCTCTAAGTACCTTCCCTTAGCCTGATTTTCATGACCTTTCAGGTGTTTCACGTAAACCGACTGAATGGAACTAAAATCGAGGAAATCTATACCTGTATTATTCTATACCCTAGAGTAGCTTCACTTCTAAAACAGCAAGCACGAATTTCTTGCAAGTAAGTTGGCTATGTGCTCACGCAGTCGACGGTAAGAACCTTTCCTATGGGCAGCTATTCCATAATTGAGAATGGTAATGACTAGCAGATAGTTCTCTAAAACAAGGTCTTACTACAAAATTTACATACTTATGTTTATACGTATTTACATAAATACGTATAAACATAAGTATGTAAATACGTAATAACGTAAGATATCCAAAAAACAATAATATTTGTGAACTAAGCGTTTATACACACGTACGTTTGTACATATAATATATACAATACGTCCTTATGTATAAACGTATGTATGTACTAATCTGTTTTACAAGATGCTGGCTTCGCAGGTGAAAAAACACCTGGCATTGCATTTTAACACTTATGCTGCATACGTATAAGTGTTGTAATGCGTGAACGTTTACACGTAAAAATGTTCAAACGTATAGACAGATTAATGCGTAACGTTTAAACGTATATATGTTATGGCGTACGTATTATGGTTTTGTCTACACTCCTTGCTAACCCCCAGCTACAAGAAATAAAATCTGCTACAAAGCTTGGCAAAGATAGATTCATGATTATGCATTAGAACGTTTAAACGTATAGAGATAAGTATGCTTAATCGTCTCAACGTCTTTATGTAAAAATTCTTTACTTGCGGTTGCTCATCATTATTTTGCCTGTTATGCAAACTCTTTGTTTCTCAAATAACAAGGGAGGGGTAGGGAAAACTACTTCGGTCCTCAACGTTGGTCTTGCCTTAGCGCGGCGAGGTAAACGGGTCCTGTTTTGCGACTGTGACCCACAGCGCAGTCTTACTATCTCGTTCGAAGGAGCCGATATTCCAGAACACGTAGGCATGCTGCTTATGCGTAAAGGCGAGTTTTCTCTCGACGATATTCACGCGGTGATTCGGCCGGTAGGTGACAATGCCGACTTGCTACCGGCTAGCGCAGAAATGGAAGCCAACGAGGCCCAACTTCCGGGCTGGGATGCCGAGCACTCAACCCGCCTGGCCGACATTCTAGAGATGGTAGCCTCTGAATACGATTATTGCCTGATTGATACCAAAGGCAGCATAGGTACCCTTACTTGGATTGCCCTCGCTGCCACGGATCTGCTTTATATCCCAGTTGACCCCGAATTCTACGGGTTTGAAGGCTTAACTAACCTAATCAATACGTGCACCCGGCTACGGCGGCGGATTAATCCAACATTGCAAGTTGGTGGTATCTTTTTCACCAAATACTCTCCGGCTTACCGGGCTCGTCTGCGCCACGATGTCGTTGATTTAATCAAAGACCATTACGGCAAGGAGGTGCCGGTATTTCAAACCACTATTCGCCAGAGCACCGCTATTCCCAATGCTCAAATGGCGGGTACTGGCCTGTTTGACTATGCTCCGGATTCCACGGGAGCCGAAGATTACGAAGCTTTAACAGACGAAATTTTACTGCACCTCCATGCCAAATAATTCCGCCAAAACTACGTCGCGGCCTGCGCTGGACCGCTACAAAGACAAACCCCGGCCAACCTTATCGGAGAATCCTGCTGGCACACCGCCACCGGTACCAGTTATTGAGGCCCTTCGCGATACACCACCGGCCCGCCAAGAAGTAGCTGAGAGGAACTCGTTACCTGCACGCAAGCAACCAGTCTCCGATAGGGGAGGGGAGGGGCCAGGGATAGTTCCCTTGGCCAATAGCCCCGTTCCCTCATCGGTGCCGGAACAGGTGCCCTTCAACTCGCAAATAAAATTTGAAACCTATCTGCGCATCAAGCAGGCGCAATTTTACGACCGGGTCAAGATCAAGGATCTAACAGATGAAGCCCTGAATTACTACCTTGATCAATTTGAGGGAGCCAATACTCCATTGCCTCCCAAAGTACTACAGGAAGTGCTCAACCAAGGCAAAATTAAAGGCTACAAGAAAAGGGACTGAGGCAGTAGCAAAACAATCTAGGGTTGCTCGAACAATCTTGTTGGTATTCTTATCAAAGTGAGAACTCGCAGGCCCTTCATTTCATAGCAGACAACGGCCCGGTGAAACAACTTCTTAGTTGCTTCACCGGGCCGTTGTCTGCTATGAGGACGAACTTGGGTTAATTTCTTTTAGTGTCTGGATTGATGCATGTGGCTGCCGGTAACCGGCCTCCTTTGCGGATAACACTATCCACTAGCTGTGCTCTAACTAGTTTGAACGCAACCGCGCTAGCTGCTAGCATGTCACGAAGCTCGAAAACAATGTTACTTATGAGAGAAAGGCAGCCAACCTGCTAAGGAGTTCAATTGAGTATGTTGGTCAATAAAGCGAAACGAACTGGTAGGAGGGATAGTGCTCCAAGCAAGCACCCACAGGTAGAATTCGGAGTCGCTCGGGTTCTAGGCATTCTTGTTCGAGCCACCGCTCACAGTAAAACGAGCCGAGGGCGTAGAGCTCGATGCTGTAATTCTCGTGCCAGCGGTGGGCTAAGAATTGGCCGTGCTCGTGCACGTATTGGTCTTGTTGGGCCGCAGATAAAGTCTGAAAGCCTGAATGATTGAGTTTCATAGCGGCGAATAGAGGTGCAAGTAGGACGGCAGGCAGGCTTTTGTGCTTCTTCGGTGGAGGAAGCTATAGAACCAACCTGAAAAGGGGGCACGAAAACAATTTGGCAGGTCGATTACCTAACTGAAAATTGCTAACGGCCAGATCATTACTGAACTGGCAAATACCTCGGTTGCAAATCAGGTACCAATCTTTCCGAGGTTAGAAAGACGCTCTTAGGCAACAGATAACAGAACAGACACTTTTCGTCCGCAAGATTCCTCTACAAAAAGGGTATATGGCAGTGGATGCCTTACTTTCCTTGTATCTAAGCTTCTCTATATAGTTGTAGAAAAGTGCCACAATCATGCACTTGCTGAATCCGTGAACTTCCTCACCAGCCTAGCTGAAAGTCCAGAGACGTGGGTCGTGCTCACAGGTATCGAATGATGTGTAAGACGGATTGAAAGAAAACTGGATTCGGAAGTTGTAGCCGAGCGCTCAACGTCCGTCTTAGGGGAAGAGCAGCTTACTAAATTCGGGTACACTCATGTATAAAACAGGGCGCTTGCAAACAAGAACAAAGTGCCACGCATCGCTGAGAAACAGACCGCACCTTCTGTTTGAGTAGTAGACTTTTCTTAGAAAGAAGCATTTTTACTTAAAAACTAACAGTGCTCTTATAAAACTGCCCAAAGCTATACTAGTTGGCCTCACGATATGAACCACGGGCTAGTCCTGTGACACACTCTTCTGGGCCAAACAAATGCCTGAGAGGTTCACTGATCTGTTACGCACCTACAGCCAGCAAAAACGGCTGATTAGTTATGGGATGTTCTTTACTCCGCTCGTACGACGAGCTAATTAAGGTCTGCCCACTGAACTGAGTGCGGGAAATACATACTTCCGGAGGTAGGTAGAAGGATTCAGCCTCAGGGCCAAACCAGAAAGTAAGCCGAGACACGCACAACGATGCCATGCCGGAGGAGGTGTTCTACCTCGTATAACTTACCATGCAGAAGTGCCCTCACTTGAAATATGTTGTGCTAGGCAATGAGAAACGGCTGAAAGACGGATAATAGTAGAATCCGGTTCCGCCACGACTCTCTCAGGATAAAAGCAATGGTAGAGAAACATAGAAGTAGCCTAGCCGGACATTTCGACAAACCGATTCTGCCGTTACAATCCCTTTCACTTGGCCCATTCTAGAAGATGAGCAACTTCGCGAGCAACAGGTGCAACTCTCGCACATTTCAGAAACGACTCTTCTTTCGAAGTAGCTCAGCGTTTGCTCCACACTTCGTCGTTGGACAACATCAGCTGGAACATAGAAAAACGGGAAGCCCATAGGCTGGAAACTGCTATCCACACTGCGCACAAATGGAAGAAGTAACGCCCACGCCTATACTATTAAGGCAGGAAAGTTATGATGTTACTCTGCCTTTCCAGGAAAGGCAACAGAGTGAGATATTGCGTAGTTGCGAGGTGTTGCTTCTAGCCTTTGCTCTTGAAAGAACTCGAATCAGGTAGTATTGGCGGACTAGAAAGCTGTTACCGTTTCCTCGTTAAGAATACAGGCAATTAATGCGGTTTCATCGCGCACGGCTTTGTGGTAGAACTGCACCACCGTCGTATCGGGGTTTTCGTGTCGGCAGATGAGTTCGGCTAGTGTTTGGATGCGCGTTAGCGGAGAAATAATGCGGCTGTAAATACCCGACCAGAGCGCTGGCGCAGTCTGCGGGTCCTGCGCTAGGCAGGCGCGCAGGTTGAGCAGGTGCATCACCACCTTCGCCAACGACGCCAACAAGTTTTGTTCCGGCACCGAGAAAGCCCGGGCCCGCCGGTCAATTACGCACAGACTACCAATGGCGTGGCCTTGCGACGTGCGCAGGGGGTGTCCAGCATAGAATTGCAGGTTTAGGGATTTGATTATCCACGGGTCAATTAGTACGCAGGGGTCGTCGGATAGGCTTTCGAACACAGTGGTTGCCTGGTTTAAAATAGCCACCGAACACAGGCTTTCATGCCGGCCGATCCGCTCAACGCCCGAATGGCCCACGTAGCTAGCTAGATGCACCGTTTCCTTCTCCACCAACGACACTAGCGCAATAGGAGCCGCAAACAGCTTGGCCGTCAGCTGCACCAAATCGTTGAAAAGCTCTCCGCCTAAAGCACTTAGATGTTGGTACTGATTAAGGGCTTCCAGCCGGATGTCATCATCACCAGGAATCAATGAGGAAAAAGGACTCATAAGCACGAAAAATAAAAACCAAAAGCAGCGATTAATACAAACACAAGCAATTTCGAATTAACCCGACCTTAAAACGAAGACACTATTTAATACCAACCCGCTCCCACATAATTCTGCTGTTATCACTCTGTGATACTCCGTTTGCGCGTGCTAGGTTCACCTTTTTGAGTGTTAATTATTTGCCCCGCATTTTTGCGGCCTCGTCCTCCGTCAGTCCAACATCAGACAAAAAAGAAGTTACAGAGCTACAATGTCCTTTTTGTGCTTCAAACAACCAATTTAAAAACGGCGCTTTGTGCTCGCTGATTGGACAGATATCTTGTTGTACTAGAATGGGTTGAAGAGCAGAAGCAGGGAGAAAAATCTTTGCCGCAAAGATTTTTCTGCTATACATGTGGCCTGAAATGCACCCTTTTGCACATTCTGCCGTTCCCTAGGCATGTCAACACCCGTTAAACGCCCCCGTCCTCGCAAATCCAGCGAAGTTGCTGCTCCTATCGTTTCGCATGCCGACCAATTGGTTGCGCTGCACCTTCGGGAGGAAGGTAAAGTAGTTATGTACAAGCAAGATGCCTGGGGCCATATTGAAACCCGCTTTGTGCGCGCCCAGAATGTGAAAGCTTGGGAGGCCAAAGGATTTTTTGTGCGCTAATTGCCGCAGTACTCCCTCTCCCCAACTTCGAGTTACTTACTCAAGTTTTCTTAATGTGCTTGTGGTACCATTAGTACCACGGCCGTTGCCAGTATAGCTTTTAGCTCCTGCTGCCCAAGACACCGACCCAACCAGCCACGCGGCACTGAGTCGGTGGCGAAGCTGTGTCCAGCCTATAGCCTCTTATCGTTGTCTATCTAAGTTGTATTGGTACGAGTCGGGCATGAGTATAGTGTCCCCATAACTTGCCTTTCATCACGGATATGCTCCCTGGACTGATAGGTCAGCTGTGGGGCCAAACTGCTACGGCAGGCATCAGCGTCCTCACCGTTGGGCGGTATGAGAAGAGTACCCGAAGCTGCTTTCAATACGCGAACCAGATTACGTAAACCTGTTCTCCGCATCAAGCAGGCTGTTCACTAAGAATCGACATTCGACTGAAAAGAGCGTCTTCGAACTTCTTCAAGAGTTTTTGCAAGAATCGGCTTACTAGGCTTGCTGAATCGTTACTGGCTTTCAACCTCTGATGCGCTCTTGCTTGTAGATTCCTTTGGTGCTTTTTCGGTGTTAATTTATAGCGTAATCCATAGTTCCTTGGCGTAGCCTTGCTAGTCAGGTAAAATCATGTGGGCTGAAACTGGCGCGCTTCATAACCGTACGAACAGTGCATAGCAGAGCGCGGCTGTGCCTGCTCCTACAAGGGTATTGAGTGTGTTTACGGCGTTATTGGAAAGTAAGCCTTTCCGCTCTAGCGTGGCGCCAAGCACGGAATCAGCTAGATTACCGACTGCGCCAGCGAGCAGGACCCACCCAAAGTTTCGGTACTCGCCCAACCCGATACTGTAGACGGCCGCAATGAGGGCACTGCCACCCAATCCTAGTAAGGTGCCTTCCAAACTGACCACCCCATCACGCCCCCGTACATCAGGGCGCAACGTAAGAATATGGTAGAAGCGGCGGCCATACACGTTGCCTAGTTCAGACGAAAGCGTGTCGGCAGTTGCGGCGGCCAAGCTGCCAGCTAGTAGAAGCTGGAAAAACGGAGCATACGCGCAAATCAGCCAACTCAACAGCCCTGCTATACTGGCCACACCCGCATTGGCTAACGCTTGAGCAGCGGTACGGCGCCCCTGATTGGCTTCAGCCAGCCCTAGGCGTTGCTTGTCGGCACGTCTCCAAGCCGAGGCAGCCGAGCCAAATAGGAAAAAAACACTCAACAATACTAGGCCGGTAAAGCCGGCACCCAAAAAAATTAGAATGCCCAACAAGCCTCCGGTACCGGCGCCTCGCAAAGTGAGTTTGCCGGTCCGTAGACTGTAAATCATACCCGCGCTCAACACAAGTAGCGCAACAAACCAGGAAATCAACGGCGAAAATAAAGCAGACACAGGCAGCAAGCACAAGAGCTGCAAGGTATGGTATCAACAAGTAGCAATGCAATAATGGCAAGCTTTGCTCCCATACTACTTGTGAAAGCGAACTAGTCTCTGTATGCTTTCGGGGACCACACCCAAGTCAACTAGATACTTGGCACGCTCAGTTCTGGTTCCCCGTGAGCCGCGTCTTTGCCGTCGTTAGCACGTTACGCTATCCGAGCAGTTTGTTTGAAAAACTGCCTCCTGATGGATTTTAGATGTCACTTGTTTAATTGAACGGCCATCGATCTAGCTAGCCTTACCTGTGGCAAAAAAGCCAGCGAGAACCGATTGACGTTCCTGCAAAAGGAATACGACTGCGTGAGTTAGAATAAACGGCCTATTCCTGTTACGTCGTTTCAGTAGCGTGGTAAGCGTTGGGATTGCAAGCGGACAACTTGCTCCAAGGTCAGCTCGCCACGCACGTAGCGTTGGAGTAGATCCAGAGTTGCCAAACTAACTTGGGGTATTCCTGCGTCGGCAATACCTACGAGGCTCTCGGCTTTTTTCAGGCGCTGAAGCCAATGCTCCTGCTCACTTGACGAGAGAACAGCCGGTGGAGCTTGGAAGAATAATGTAGTCATTGGCAAGGTAAAATACAATAAGCTGTATTTGCTTTCTATAAATATAAACAACTAATAGTAGCCTAAACAGGAGCGAGAGGTAATTTTTAGCAATCAATGCTAACAACTCTCAATGTAGGCAAATATGCTTTCAGTACTATGCAATAATCGAACCGAATACAACTCTTCCTGTAACTGAACATGTAAAATCAGGTCAAGTTGCAACTAACATTTACTTACCCTAAGCTCTCTTTCTTACCTGTCACCTTCCCGAATGAGGTGCGCCAAGGCTAGCTGCTGCCTGCCCAAAACAGGTAGTCGTTGCAAGAAACCGTTGTTGTGGCCCGTATCGGTTCGTTCCAGCATAGACCATAAAGGCTAGCTGCTACCGTTGCCACTGCTGAATGGGCGCTAAATTATCAGTCGTTGAGCTAGTTCTACTCTATGAATAAAGCGGAGGTAAAGACAGCCATCCTGTTCAATTAATTGATTGAAAGGATGGCTGTTACCTTCATTCCGCCCTTGTTTTAACTGGTCGATGAAGCTGCCTTAGGTAGCTTCACAGTGAAAGTGCTGCCTTGGCCTTCAACGCTGACCACCGTGAGCGTACCTTGGTGGAGCGAGACAATAGTTTGACACAGCGACAAGCCAAGGCCAGTAGTGGGCTCCCCCCGCAGCCCCGGACGCCGGGCTTTGGTGAAGCGCTCAAACAAAAGCGGCTGTAGTGCCGCAGGAATACCGATGCCTTCGTCTGCTACGGTGATAAGCACACCATCGGGGGCAGTCTCTACACGCACGGTAATGCGGCCTTCGTCAGGCGTAAATTTCAAGGCGTTGCTTACCAAGTTCGAAACAACTTGCATGAGCTTACTGGTATCTACGTCGGCATACACTGGTTCGGGCGGCAGGTGCCAACTCAACTGTTTGGCTTCGCGGCCACCCATACGCTGAAACGGTTCCAGGCACTGCTGCACTTTTTCCCGTAGGTCCACCCGCTCGCGCTTCAGGGGAATGGTGGCCGATTCGAGAAACTCCTGATTCATAAGGTCCCGAATCAGTTGCACGCCGCGCTGGCTCGTGTTCTGCATCAGGTGCAGCATTTCGCTCACTTGCGGGCTTGTTTGCGCACTCATTTCTTCGCGCACGTAGCTGGCTAGCTGCTGAAGCGAGACGAAAGCGCCAGCTAAGTCGTGCGCTAAAATTTCCAGTACGGTATTTTTCTTGGAACTGTACTTGACGTTGGTTTGCTGGGCGCGTTTGCCGACTGTGATGTCGCGCAGGGTACCCCCGAGCCATATCATACCATCCGCGTCCTGCTGCCAACTAGGTAGCAGGCACAGCCACTGGTCGGGTTTGCCGGGGCGAAGCAGGCGCACCTCTACCTCATCGGAGAGCCGCCCTTGAACCCAGAGCTGCCAGCAGCGACGCAACCACGGCAGGTCGTCGGGGGGGAGATGCGCCAGCAGAGTTGGCAGCTCGTCGTTGACTTTTGCCTGGCTGCCATGCAGCACTCGTTCGTAGGCCACATTTACGTACTCGACGCGCCGGCCCTTCAGGTTGTAGATAAAGTGAATCTGCTGAGAACTAGCTTCGGCTTGGTTAAGGAAAAATGCGGCAGGATTTAACATTGCGCAAGAGGTGAAAGAAGGAGCCTGAGCGCATATACCGGTAGCTGGCAGGTTTGGTTTGAAAGGCCCTACCAGACCCAGACAAAGTGAAAAGCACAGATGGATACTGCCAGGCGCTACTGCACACTCCCTACTTCATCGAGCAAGCTTCTTTTTCTATCAAGCACAGCGTGCTTACCATCAACGTCAGTGGCGTTCAGGCCACGGAAGCCAGGCCGCTGGGGGCGCCCCGTGCACCGCAAAGCCCACGGCACTGCTGCTTGCTCCTCCTTCGTCGCCGAAGGCGCAACTAGCCCAAGCGGCGCTGAAATGCCGCCAAAAACAAACCAACATGGTACCCATCAGCCAGGGCGTGATGCACGTTCACCGATACGGGCATACGCTCAGTGGCGCCGTCCAGGTAGGTTTGGCCAAACGAAATCTTGGGGGCGCTATCGGGGCGCTGGAAGCTACGGGCGTGGGTAAGGCCCGTAAAGCGTACCCACGGCACGGCCGAGCAATGCACCACGTCGGGCCGGGCAGTGGTTTCGTTTAACCCCAAGCCACTGGTTTGCTGGACGCTGGCTATAACTGCGGTGGCAGCAATTATGAAATCAGTTAAGTTGTCCTGCTGTTCGATAAAGGAAAAGCTGAATGTGTGGTCCGGACGACCGATGGTAGCCGAGGCGTGAATACGGTCGTAGCAGTAGACTTGGCCTTGGTCGATGCGGTAGCGGAACGCTTCCACTTCGTTGGCGGCCTGCAATGCTTGATAGAGGTAATACAGAAAAAACGATACGCCCAGCCGCTGCGCTTCAAGCCGGGCGCGGGTGCAGTCCACCTCGGCCACCAGCCCGAAAAACGGTTCTTCGAAAGACGAGAAAAACGTGAAATGCTCGCGGCGCGGCCAAGTGGCCATATCTATCAAATGCTTCATGGGCGGCAAGTTCGGCAGGTTTTCAGACTTCGGCGGCTTGCCCGACGCTGACAGCACTTGATTTTCTCACGTAGGCTTGCGCCTCGCACAAGGTCTTTGCCTTCGGTACCGAAGCTACATTTCCACTCGGCCAGCTATCCATTGAACAGGCGGAAACACCACCGGCCGCGAGGATAGCTGCCAATAAACGGGCCTTTACTGGGCAAACGGATTCCCCGAAAACAGTCAGTTTTCCCTGGCAAGACATTCTGCTTCAAGCCGACCAAGCTGGCTTATTCCAAGGCTGCTGGCTCGCCTGAATCTTCTATCTTTGATTACGTTGCTTGGTTTCCCACCTTTTGCTCCGCGCAACTTTCTTTGAATAGCGTGCTACTACTCCGAATACGACTGCTTGTATTGTTGACGCCCATTTGGTCGTTGTTGGCAGGTTGTGCGCAATCGGTGCAGCGGCCCGCCTACCGGATTGGTTTCTCGCAGTATAGTGTGGCCGGTCCGTGGCGCCGGGCCATGCTGGAGGGCATGGAAAGAGAGCTAAGTTTCCATCCGGAAGTGCAGCTGCAAATGCTGAACGCGGAAAACAACAGTGGCCGCCAGCGGCAGCAAATAAAAGAGTTGCTGCGCAGTGACATCGACTTGCTCATCGTCTCGCCCTATGAAGCCGCGCCACTGACACCAGCCGTGGAGGAGGCCTTCCAGCGCGGGATTCCGGTGGTGCTGCTCGACCGGCGAATCACCTCTGATAAGTACACGGCCTACGTCGGGGGCAATAACCAGGAAGTCGGGCAGTTGGCCGCTCAGTTTGCCGCCCGACTTTTGCACCAGCAAGGCAACATCATTGAAATATTGGGGTTGCCGGGCTCCTCGGCTGCCTCGGGCCGTCACCAAGGCTTCATTCGAGCGCTGGCGGCTTCTCCTGGGATGCACGTCGTGAGCCAGATAAATGGCACCTGGGAAAAAGCAGACCTGAAGCCCGCTCTAACCGCCGCGCTGAAGGCCCACCCGGAAGTAACCCTGATTTTTTCGCACAACGACGGCATGGCCCGCGGCGCCTACGAAGTATGCCAGGACTTAGGCCTTACCAAGCAGGTGCGCATTATTGGCGTGGATGGGCTCGTGGGCAAAGGCCGGGGCTTGGACCTGGTGCAGCAAGGCGTGCTGACGGCCACGGTGCAATACACACCCGGCGGGGAAGAAGCTATTCGTACGGCGCTGAAAATATTGAACCAAGAGCCCTACCAACGGGAAAACATCCTGGGCACGTTGCTGATCGACTCGACCAACGTGCTGGCCATGCAGCAGCAAACCGATAAGCGGGATATCGAGCGCCAGCATCGGTTACTGCAGAGTTTGCGCGCCACGTATGCCAGCCAGCAAAGCATACTGTACGGCTTGATTGCCACCCTCTTAGGTGCGGTGGCCCTGGGCGCTATGGCCTGGCATTCGGCGCGGCGTAACCGCCAGATCAACCAGCAGCTAGCCGATCAAAACGCCGAAAACGTCAAGATCAATCACCAGCTGGTAAAGCAGAACGAGGAAATTCTGTCGCAGCGCAATCAGTTGGAAGTGCTGGCCCAGCAAGCCCGCGCCGACACCGAAGCCAAGCTGCGCTTCTTCACCAACTTCTCCCACGAACTACGCACGCCCCTGACGCTGATTTTGGGCCCTGTAGAAGAACTCTTGACCAGCAGCCCCGACCTGACGGCAGCCCAGCAGCAAGATCTGACCCTAGTGCGGCGCAACACCCAGCGCCTGCTGCAACTAGTGAATCAGCTCCTGGACTTCCGCAAAATCGAAGTCGGAAAAATGGCCGTGCGCGCCGCCGAAGGCAATCTGGTAGCCTTCGTGCGCGACATCGTGGATTTGTTTGAGAAGCCGGCCCGGCAGCGAGGTGTGCGCATCAAGTTTTTGGCGGCCGAGCCCGAGCTAATAGCTTGGTTTGATGGCAACGTGCTGGACAAGGTGTTTTTCAACTTATTGTCTAATGCCTTGAAGTTCACGCCCGACCAGGGACAAATAACCATCAGCCTGCAAGCCAGCGACAGTGAGCGGGCGCTGCGGGTAAGCGTGGCCGACACGGGCTGCGGCATCAGCGACCAAGACCGGGCCCACATTTTCGAATGGTTTTACCAGGGCGACCAGGACGCCGGCGCCAAGGGCTCCGGCATGGGTTTAGCCTTGGCGCAGGGCTTGGTCCGCCTACACCAGGGCCAGCTCACGTTCAGCAGCCGAGTTGGGCAAGGCAGTACGTTCGTGGTAACGCTCCCCCGCGAACTGCCCGAAAACTTGCGCGCCACGGGCACTCTGGCTCCCGTCAGCTTTGCATTGCAGGAGCCCGAGGCCATCGTCAGTAGTTTCGGCACCGAGGTGAAAGAGCCGGCTTCGGAAACGGAAAGCGAGACGCTGGTACTCGTTATTGAAGACAACCCCGAAGTCAACGATTTTGTGGCCCGGAAGCTGCGTACCCATTTCCGGGTGGAAAGCGCCACTGATGGCCATACCGGCTTTCGGATGGCTACTGACTTGATTCCGGACCTGATTGTGTGCGACGTGATGATGCCGGGCCTGACGGGGCTGGAAGTGGTCACGCAGCTACGCGACGACTGGCGGACCTCGCACATTCCGGTGGTGTTGCTTACGGCCCGCAACGCGCCCGAGCAGCAAGTGGAAGGTGTGCAAGCCGGCGCCGACCTGTACCTAACCAAGCCTTTCAACCCCACCTTTCTATTAGAAAGCCTCCGTACGCTGCTCGCTAATCGCAACCGGCAGCGCGAACATTTCCGCCGGCAGTTGTCGGTGGAGGCGGTGGTGCCGGCCGCCAACGCCGACCAAAAATTCGTGGCCGAGCTAACAGCCATAGTGGAAGCCAACTTCACCAAAGCCGACCTGAGCGTGGAGGACGTGGCCCGCAGCTTGGGCATCTCGCGAATGCAGCTTTACCGCAAAGTCAAAGCCGTACTCGGCACCGGCGTCACCGACTTCATTCAGAGCTTGCGCCTAAGCAAAGCGCGTGACTTGTTGCTCGATGATTCGCTTTCCATTACCGACGTTGCCTACGAAACCGGCTTCTCTTCCCTGTCTTATTTCTCGACCAGCTTCAAGGCCCGCTACCAGCTTTCGCCCTCCGAGTTTCGCGCTTTGCAACTGGCCCCGCCCAACTGAAAGATTTGTTGAAATGCGTGTTACAAAATCGCAAACGAGTCTAAAACAGCCTCCCTTTTTAGTTTAGCAACAAACTGATTATAAACAGGTTGAATAAAGTTGCCGGTTTGAACAATCTTTGAAACAAATCAGCAAACAGCGAGCAGGGTGAGTGGTGCACATTTGTAGAAACCACCGCCGCAATGAGTTCATCTGCCACCATAGCCTGCTTCGGGGATATTCTTTGGGACATGCAGCCAACCGGCCGGCAACCGGCCGGCGATGCTCTACGCCTAGCTCTGCACCTGCACCAACTCGGCCAGTCGGTGCAGCTTATTAGCCGCATCGGCGACGACGAACTGGGCAGAGAACTACTGGCTTTTAGTGCCGGCAAAGGCTTGAAAGATTGCTTGATTCAGTTAAGCAAAACCCACCTGACGGGCGTGGTCAAAACCACAGCTTACCAAGATCGGGAAGCTAGCTGCAAGATAGTTGAGCCCGTAGCCTGGGACTACATTCAGTATTCGGCGGCGATGCGCACAACGGTGCGTGAGGCGCGGATGTTGGTTTACACTTCGCTGGCGGCCCGCAATTTTACTTCGCGCGAAACGCTTTATCGGCTGCTGCTTGACGCCCCTCTCAAGGTGTTCGATGTGAACCTGCGGCCGCAACACTACAGCCGGGAGGTGGTGAAGTACCTGTTACAGCAGGCCGACTTGGTGAAGCTGGAGGGGCAGGAGCTAACGGAAATTATGGGGTGGCTCGGCCAACCTGCCGACCCCGTAACCGCGCTGCCTTGGCTAGCCGGGCGGTTCGGGTTGCAGGCTATTTGCGTGCTTCAGGAAACGGGCGGCGCCCTGCTGTGGACCAACCATGAATTGTTCACTTGCCCGCCAGCAACCGAGCAGGAAAAGCCGTTCAACAGCGCCGCCTTTCTGGCCTCCTTCCTCGTCGATTGGCTGCAACAGCGCGACCCCGCCGAGTGCTTGCGCCGCGCCAGTACGGCGCATGCGCCACCAGCACAAACCGAACGCCACTTCATTTCCTTTAGCTGACCATACTAGCTCGCAGCTTTGCTTTTTCTGTGACTAGCTTGAATTACAACCAGTTAATTCGAGCTAACCGAGAACTCCTTTCTTCCTTCCCACAAGCTCTGAGTCCCATGCAAAAAATTACCCACCTGCTGCTCCCAGCCGCATTAGCAGTATCACTTTCGGCGCACGCCCAAACCAAGCAAGTAACCGGAACTGTATTGAGCGCCACCGACAAAACCCCTCTGCCGGGCGTGTCGGTCATCATCAAGGGCACCACCACCGGTACGTCCACCGACACCAACGGCAAGTTCACGTTGCCAGTGGCAGCGGGCAACGACCCAGTGTTGATTTTCTCTTTTATTGGGTTCGAACCAACCGAAGTGCGCGTGGGCAGCAACTCGGTGGTGGAGCCTGTGCAGTTGAAAGAGAAAACCACCGAACTCGATGATGTGGTGGTGGTCGGCTACGGCACCCAGCGCAAGCGCGACGTGACCGGCTCGGTGGCTTCTATTTCCGCCGAGCAAGTATCGGAAACGCCCATAGCCCGCGTCGACCAGATTTTGCAGGGCCGCGTGAGTGGGGTGCAGGTAACGCAAACCAACTCCGAGCCGGGCGGCAACGTCTCGATTCGTATCCGCGGCACCAACTCCATCAATACCGGCAACGAGCCGCTGTTCGTGGTGGACGGCTTTCCCGGCGCCGGCGACCTGAACTCCATCAACCCCTCCGATATCGAGTCGGTGGAGATTCTCAAGGATGCCTCGGCCACCGCTATTTACGGCTCGCGCGGGGCCAATGGCGTGGTACTTATCACCACCAAGAAAGGCAAAGCCGGCCGCAACACCATCAACTTCGAAGCTTATACCGGGGTGCAAGTGGTGCGCAACAAGTACGAACTAATGAACGCCCCCGAGTTTGCCGAATACCTCAACGACGTGCAAGCCCAGGGCAACGAAGGCTCCGCCAGCCCGTTGCCGCTGCCCTACACCCAGGAGCAGATTGATGCCCTAGGGGAAGGCACCGACTGGCAGGATGAAATCCTGCGGCCGGCCCGGATGAGCAACTATCAGCTCGGCTTCAACGGTGGCAACGACGAAACCCGCTACAACCTGAGCTTCAACTATTTCGACCAGCAGGGCATCATCCTGAACTCCGGCTTCCAGCGCGGCACCATCCGCCTGAACCTGGACCGCAAAATCAGCCGCAAGCTCAGTTTCAGCTTGGCCAGCCAGATTGCGGGCACTCTGGAGAAACGGGCGCTGGTCAACTCGCAGGGCGGCAGCTTCGGCGGGGTCCTGCTTGATGCGCTGCGTATCAGCCCCATTGTGCCAGTGCGCGACGAATTCGGCCAATATATCTACTCCAATACGCCCTTGCCCTACGTGGAAGACGTGGGCAACCCGGTGGCGTACGCCAACAAAACCAAGGACAACCGCACCACCGGCCGCGGGCTGTTCAACGTAGCCGGCAACTACGAACTCCTGGCAGGTTTGACTTTGCGCGTGACGGCAGGCCTCGACTACCGCACCCGGCAAACCGACGTGTACCGGCCTTCCGACATCTTCCTGGGCCGCCTCACCAACGGCTCGGCCACGCGGGGCGAGGAGAACCGCTACAGCTGGCTCAACGAAAATACGCTCACGTATGACCGTAAGCTCAACGAAAACAACGCGTTGAATGTGGTCGGCGGCCTCACTTTTCAGCAGTTCTACGGCAACGACTTCGGCACAACCGCCAACAACTTCTTCACCAACACGCTGGGCTCCGACAACCTAGCGTTGGGTGCCAACATCCTGACGCCGAACTCGGGCCGGTACACCAACTCGCTGGCCTCGTACTTCGGGCGCCTCAACTACCGCTTGTTCGAGAAGTACCTGTTCACGTTCACGATGCGGGCCGACGGCTCGTCGCGGTTCGGCCGCAACAACAAGTGGGGCTACTTCCCCTCGGCGGCCTTTGCCTACCGCCTCATCGATGAGCCCTTCATGAAGGGCGCCAGTTTCCTGAGCGACCTGAAGCTGCGGGTCGGCTACGGCGTGACTGGCAACCAGGAAATCAGTAACTACCAGTCGCTGGCGCGCTACGATGTGGGCGCGTATGCCTCGGGCAGCAGCCGGCTGGTAGGGTTGGTACCGCTCAACATCGTGAACCCGGACTTGCGCTGGGAATCCACGGCGGCCAGCAACGTGGGCGTGGACGTAGCCTTCCTGCAAAACCGCATTTCCATCACGGCTGACGCCTATTACAAGAAAACCACGGACCTGCTGCTGCAAGTATCGACGCCGCGCACCACCGGCTACAACAGCATTTATTTGAACGCGGGCAGTGTGCAAAACAAGGGAGTCGAGTTTGCCTTGAACACCACCAACTTCGACAGTGAGAAGTTTTCGTGGAACACCAACCTTAACTTCTCCTTGAACCGCAACGAAGTGTTGGACCTCAACGGCGAGTACGAGCGGTTTGTAGGCAGCTCTAGCTCCAGCTTGTTTGTGGGTTCGGGGTTGGGCCAGACCAGCATCCTGCGGATTGGCGAGCCGATTGGCTCGTTCTACGGCTACGAGTTTGATGGCATCTGGCAGTCGGTCGAGGAAATCCGCAACAGCGGCACCCGGACCGTGGTGCGTCCCGGCGACCCGCGCTACCGCGACCTGAACGGCGACGGCGCCATTACGGCCACCGACCGCACCATCATCGGGCGGGCACAGCCTAAGTTCATTTACGGCGTAACCAATGGGTTTAAGTACGGAGGTTTCAACCTGAGCGTGTTCATTCAGGGCGTGCAGGGCACCGACGTGCTGAACTTGAACCGCTACGAGTTGGAATCGGGCCTGACTTCAACCAACAAGCTGAAAACGGTAGTTGACCGCTGGACGCCCACCAACACCGACACCAACATTCCGCGGGCGGGCAGCACCATTCGCCGCTCCACCGGCATCGTGAACGACGTGCTGGAAGACGGCAGCTTCGTGCGCCTGAAAACCGTGACGCTAGGCTACACCCTGCCCAAATTCAGCAAGGTTATAAAGTCGGCCAGCGTGTACGTGACGGCCCAAAACCTGGTGACCTGGACCGACTACTCCGGCTACGACCCCGAAGTCAATTCGTTCGGAGCCGACAACCTGAGCTTGAACACCGACTACAACGCCTTCCCGAGCACCCGCACCTTTATTGCCGGCCTGAAGCTGGGCTTCTAAACCCGCGCACCCACTTTCCCACCTGACTCCCGATGAAAAAATATACCATCCTGCTGGGCCTGGCCATGCTGAGCCTGTCTTCCTGCGAGAAATTCCTGGAAGAAAAGCCCTACGACTTCATTGCCGCCGAAAACTTCTACAAGAGCGAAGGCGACGCCGTGGCCGGCCTCAACGGCGTGTTCAACGCCTTGCTGCCGCAAACCTATTTCGGCCGCACCGGCTGGCAAATCACGGAGCTGCCTGCCGACCTAATCCGCGTAGGTTCCAGCACTGACGAGCGCGCTCAGCTTTCGCGCTTCACTTACACGTCCACCAACACCGAAATCAACAGCTGGTGGACCAACACCTACCGGATGATCAACCGGGCCAACGACGTTATCGAGAAGGTGCCCACCGTGAGCATGGACGAGGCGCGCCGCAACAACATCGAGGGCAATGCGCGGTTCCTACGGGCCATGGGCTATTTGGATTTGGTGCGCTGCTTCGGCGACGTACCGCTGGTGCTAGCCACCGTGAAAGGCCCTTCCGACGATATCCGGCCGCCCCGCGCCCCTTTGGCACAGGTGTACGAGCAAATCATTACGGACTTACAGTTTGCCGAAGCGAATTGCCTGCCTGAAAGCCAGATACCCGCCGGCGAGAAAGGCCGGGTATCGAGTGGGGCAGCCACCGCCTTGCTGGCTAAGGCGTATCTAACCCGCGCCGCTAGCTCCGCCGCGCAAGGCAGCGACAACCAAAACGCCCTCAGCGCCTGCAACAAGGTTATTGCTTCCAACACCTACCGTCTGCTGCCGGTGTACGGCGATGTATTCGACCCGGACAAGGAAAACGGCCCCGAGCATATCTTCTCGATTCAGTTTGATTTGCCACCGAACACGGGGAGTATCATTGTGCGGCAGTTTTTGCCTTCGCAACTGGCTGGTTTGGGGACGTTCACTGTGGAAGATGCCTTCGTGGCTTCCTATGCCGCCACCGACGTGCGCCGGGCCTGGAACATCAGCAACCAAGCCGGCACCACCACGCTGCCGCGCTACTACTTCAACAAGTTCCGCGACCCCAAGCGCATCGTCAACGATTCGCGCGTCAACTACTTGATTACGCGCTACGCCGACGTGCTGCTCATGCAGTCGGAGGCGCTCAACAACCTGAATGCCAATGACCCCACCAAGTACCAAGGCATCAACGCTGTGCGCACTCGTGCTGGTTTAGCTCCGCTAACGGGCACGACCACCAAAGACGCTTTCGTGGATTTGCTGGTGAAGGAGCGCGCTTGGGAACTGTGCCAGGAAGGCCACCGCTGGTTTGACTTGGTGCGGCTCAAGCGCCTGCGCCAAGCTGTGCAAGCCAGCACACCCACGCGCATAGTCGACGACAAATACTACCTCTTTCCGCTGCCGCAACCCGAGCTGCTGCTGAACCCTAACCTAACGCAAAACCCCGGACACATTTAATGGGCACTCGTAGCAAATGGCCCATCAGCTTCCTGGTCTGGATCCTGTGGGCCGCAGTTGGGGCAGCGCAAGCTGCTCCAGTTCAGCCCTTCCTGCTGCTCGATGCCACCAAAATGGCGGCCTACAAAGCGGCTTACAAGCGCGGCGACAAGCAGGAAACGCAGCAAGTCAAGTCCCTACTTAATCAAGCCGATCAGGCGCTTGCACACGAGCTGTACACCATCACCAACAAAACGAAACTGCCACCTAGCGGCGACAAGCACGACTTCATGTCGCAGGCGCCCTACTTCTGGCCCGACCCCAACAAGCCCGACGGCAAGCCCTACATCCAAAAAGATGGCCTGGTAAATCCGGAGGCGAAGGCCATGAAAGACGATGCCAACCTAGCGGGCGTGTGCAAAGACGTGAAGACCCTGGCGCTGGCGTACTACTTTTCCGGCGACGCCAAGTACGCAACCAAAGCAACCCAGCAGCTGCGCACCTTTTTCCTGGACCCGGCCACCCGCATGAACCCGAACCTGAACTTCGGGCAAGGCATACCTGGCACGACGGATGGCCGCAGCTACGGCATCATTCAGACGCGCCACTTGGTAGAAATTCCGGAGGCGTTGGCCTTGCTTGACGGTAGCGCCAACGTGGATGCGAAGCTGGTATCTGGCCTGAAAACCTGGTACGGCCAGTACACCGAGTGGCTGACTACCAGCAAACTCGGCAAGGCGGAGGGCAACAACAAAAACAACCACGGCACCTTCTACGACCTGCAAGTGGTGGACTTTGCCTTGTTCACGGGCAATAAAGCCTTGGCCCGCCGCACGCTCGAAACCCAAACATTGCCGCGCGTGACCGTGCAGTTCGCGCCCGATGGGTCGCAGCCGCTGGAGCTAGACCGCACCCGGCCCTGGAACTACACCTCCATGAACCTGCAAGGATGGGTGCAGCTAGCTGTTTTGGCCCGGCACGTAGGCGTTGATTTATGGAACTACAACACGCCCGATGGCCGCGGCCTACGCAAAGCCGTGGCGTGGTTTCAACCCTACTTGCTGCGAGAAAAGCAGCTAGAGCGCGCCGACGTGACTCCAACTTCCAACGAAACGGCGCTGATGCTTTTCCAGCGTGCGGCGCAGGAATATTCTTCGCTGAACGCCGCGCAAGTACTGGCGCTGTACCCAGATTTTCAGTCGGCGCCCTGGGCTATCTAAAGCCCTTGCTAATCGGGACCCCATTACTAGAACACTTCAAATCTTCGGCTGCCTGGCTTGGCTTCGGCGTGTAAACGCTAGGCCGTGACTTGACAGCCGAACAGGAAAGGTATTATTGTGTTAAAAGCTAAACTGATTGCCACTCTGCTCGTTGCGCTTGCAACGCTAACCCCCACCTTGGCTCAGCGCGTCAACCGCCTGACCACCGGGTGGGAATACGTGCAGCAGGAGTTGGGGGGCGTGTGGGAAGCCGTGCGGCCCGTGGGTGCCGGCAACCCCGAAAGTGTGCCGCTTTGGGAAGCCGTGACGCTGCCTCACTGCTTCAACGCCCGTGACGCCGTGGACCCTAGCGCCAACTACTACCAGGGCCCCGGCTGGTACCGCACCCAATTGGACATACAGAACCCCTACGCCAACGGTCGGACCCGTCTGCATTTCGAAGGCGCGGGCCAGAAAACTGACGTCTACCTCTACACCACCAAAGTGGGCAGCCACGTCGGCGGCTACGACGAATGGACCGTGGACCTCACGCAGGCCATAGCCGATTTTCAAAAGACCCCAGCCTACAAAGACCAATTCAAAGGCAAAATCCCAATTAGCATCCGTTGCGACAATTCCCGCGACCTGGAGATGATACCCTCCAATTTGTCGGATTTCAACGTGTACGGGGGCTTGTATCGCTACCTGAATCTGGAGTACCTGCCAGCCGTATCGATGGAGCGTTTGGCGGTGAAGGCCGAGGTTGATGCAATGGGCAAAGCGGGCTCATTGACGTTGAAAGCTAGCTTCTTGCCTACTGCCGTGCCCAATGTCCAGGTTCTGGTGGTAGTGCGTTTGCTGGACCCACGAGGCAAGCAGGTCGGCAAATACCAAGGCAAGCTACCGGTATCAACCGAGGAAATAGACGTGCACCAGTTTGCGGTGAAAAACCCGCAGCTTTGGTCACCGGAGCGGCCGCAGCTTTACACCGTGGCCGTTACGGTGGGCACTGGCCCGCAGGCGTATCAGCGGCAAGAGAAAGTAGGGTTCCGGCACGCCGATTTTGTGGAGAAAGGACCCTTCAAGCTCAACGGCCAGCGTCTGCTGTTGCGCGGCACGCACCGCCACGAAGACCACGCCGGTGTGGCCGCCGCCATGACCGAACCCATGATTCGGCAGGAGATGATAATGATGAAGCAGATGGGCGTCAACTTCATCCGCCTAGGCCACTACCAACAGTCGCGCATCGTGCTCAACCTCTGCGACTCGCTTGGCATTTTGGTCTGGGAGGAAATTCCGTGGTGCCGTGGTGGGCTGGGCGGGCCGGTGTATCAAGCGCAGGCCAAACGCATGCTCACCAATATGGTGCAGCAGCACTACAACCATCCGAGCATCATCATCTGGGGCTTGGGCAATGAGAACGACTGGCCCGGCGACTTCCCCGAGTTTGACAAGCAGAAGATCCGAGCCTTCATGACCGAGCTCAACGACTTGTCGCACCAACTAGACCGCTCGCGCTACACCGCTATCCGCCGCTGCGACTTCTGCAAAGACATTGTGGATGTGTATTCGCCCTCGATATGGGCTGGTTGGTACCGCGGCATCTACACCGACTATAAAGAAGCCACCGAGAAAGAATTTCAAGGTGTGAAGCGCTTCCTGCACGTAGAATGGGGCGGCGACAGCCACGCCGGTCGCCATTCCGAAAACCCCGATAACGCGCTGGCGGAAATCACGGCCAGCAAAGAAGCCGATGAGCGCGCCGGCGACGCTTCCCTATTCGGGGGCAGTGCCCGCGTCTCCAAAGACGGCGACTGGAGCGAAAGTTACCTTTGCAACCTGGTAGACTGGCACCTCAAAGAACAGGAAACCATGCCCTGGCTGAGCGGGACTGCCTACTGGCCGTTCAAGGATTTCTCCACGCCCGTACGCCCCGACAACCCCATTCCCTACATGAACCAGAAGGGCGTAGTGGAGCGCGATTTTACGCCTAAGGAGGCGTACTACGTGTTCCAGTCCTACTGGACCACGGCGCCTATGGTGCACCTCTACGGGCACTCTTGGCCAGTGCGCTGGGGTGCAGAAGGTGAGTTGAAAATGGTGAAAGTGTATTCGAACTGCACCGAGGCCGAGCTGTTTGTGAACGGCAAAAGCTACGGCGTGAAAAAGCGCGACAGCCAAGACTTCCCGGCGGCGGGTCTGCACTGGAACGTGCCCTTTATATCCGGCGAAAATCAGTTGCGCGTAGTGGCCCGCCAAGGCAAACAGACCGTGCAAGACAACATCAGCTTACGCTACCAAACCCAGAAATGGGGCAAGCCAGCCAAGCTCACCTTGCAAAAAGTAGCTGAAGCCAATGGCCTGACCACTGTGGAAGTAAAGCTGTTCGATACCGCGGGCGTGCCTTGCTTAGACGCTGCCAACTGGGTGGAATTTTCGCTGGCCGGCGCGGGCAAATTGCTCGATGATTTGGGCACTAGTAGCGGTTCGCGCAAAGTGCAGGTCTACAACGGCCGGGCCATTATCCGGCTGGCGGCGCAACCCGGCAAAACAGCCGTGGCCGTGCAGTCGCCGGGCTTGGAAACGGCATTGCTAACGCTATGAAAAAGCGGTAAAATAGGAACGATGTAGAGACGCGATACTTCGCGTCTCGGCGTTGCTGACATTGTCTAATTGGCTGTAGCGCGGAGCTCTGCTTCGCGTGTCGTTGAACGATAATCGTTGCCACGGTCTGGAAGTCAGCAATGACACGCGAAGCAGAGCTTCGCGCTACAGCCTCCGAAGGTTGGGGCAGTTAAATATCGAGTCTCTACACCGTTCAAAAACAACGATAAACCATCCTGTTTGCAAGTCACTTCCAATGAATCGAAAGGCGTTTTACCTCGTGCTGCTCTTGCTTGCGTCCTTCCTCAGCGAAGCTCGACGCCCGGACCGCAAGCTGGAACGGCAAGCGGTAGAAGTACTGCGTGCGCAGGTGCTGAAGCAAGCCGCCTGGGCTTTACAGCAAGCGCCCGTCACGGTGACAAGCAGTACCAGCCCGCGCAGTGCGGGCGGCCCCCACGACTTCTTTTCCGAAGGAGACTACTGGTGGCCCGACCCTGCTAACCCCACCGGCCCTTACATCCAGCGCGACGGCCTTACCAACCCCGATAACTTTGTGGCGCACCGGCAAGCCATGATCCGCTTTAGCCGCATCATCGGCGCACTGGCTTCGGCTTATCAACTCACCCACGACGCGCAATATGCGCGCCATGCTTTGGTGCATCTGCGGGCTTGGTTTACGGACCCGGCTACGCGCATGAACCCATCGTTGCAGTATGCGCAGGCCATTATGGGGAGCTTCACGGGCCGCGGCATTGGCATCATCGACACCATTCAGCTGATGGAAGTGGCGCAGGGTGTGTTGGTGCTAGAGCAGGCCAAGGCCATCAACAGTCAGGACTTGATGGGTATCAAAAACTGGTTTGCGCAGTATCTGACTTGGCTCACAACGCACCAATACGGCAAAGATGAAATGAATGCCGCCAACAACCACGGCACGTGTTGGGTGATGCAGGTGGCAGCCTTTGCCCGGCTTACGGGCAACCAACAACTCCTAACCTTTTGCCGGGAGCGGTACAAAACGGTGCTTCTACCTACTCAGATGGCGGCCGACGGCTCCTTCCCTTTGGAAACCAAGCGCACCAAGCCCTACGGTTACTCTTTGTTCAACTTGGATGCCATGACCATGATCTGCCAGATTTTAAGCGACAAGCGCGAAAACCTGTGGGTTTATCAGACTCCCGACGGGCGCGGTATCCGCCGGGGCATCGAGTACCTGTATCCCTACGTGGCCGACAAGCAAACGTGGCCATCCGCCAAGGACGTGATGTACTGGGACAACTGGCCGGTAGCACAACCCTTCCTGGTGCTGGGAGCAGTGCAATTCGGCAACAAAGAGTGGTTTGCCACTTGGCAACGCCTCGAGCACGCTCCTGAAGTGGAAGAGGTGATTCGCAACCTGCCCGTACGCAACCCCCTCATCTGGCTGAACTAATACCCCAATTCTATTTTCTTACCTGTTTCCGGATGTTGTGCGGAAACTGTACCCAAGAGCAACCCAAAATGAAGACTATACGCATCAGCTTAGTTTTAGCATTGCTATCCGCCCAGGCGTCGGGCCAGACGACGTTGCCCAAGAAAACCATGAAGCTGGCTGAAACGCAGGCTACTCTTCTGCTTAAACAAGTGCCCCAAGCCGCGCAAGCCAAACCCGCAGCCCCTGGCAAACCAGCGCTGGTGTCGCCGCGCACGCTCACACCCACCGGGGAAATAGTGCTGGTAGCCTCGCGCGACTGGACCAGCGGCTTCTTTCCCGGCTACCTGTGGCTGCTTGCTGAAGCCACCGGCCAAGAGAAGTGGCGCACCGCAGCCAAAACTTATACCGCCAACATCGAGCCAGAGAAAACCAACGCCACCACCCACGACATGGGATTCAAGGTGTACTGCAGCTTCGGGACGGGCTACCGCCTCACGCAAGACCCCAATTATCGGGCGGTCATCCTGGAGTCGGCGCGCACGCTGAGCACGCGCTTCAACCCGAAGGTGGGGGCGCTGCGTTCCTGGGACCACCACCGCGAAACGTGGGGCTACCCGGTCATCATCGACAACATGCTGAACTTGGAATTACTCTTTGCCGCCGCCCGCCTCTCCGGCGACTCCTCGTTCTATAAAATAGCCGTCAGTCACGCTAACGCCACGCTCCGCAACCACTTCCGACCCGATTTCAGCTCCTACCACGTCGTTGATTACGATACGCTCACGGGCCAGGTGGTCAAGAAAACCACGCACCAAGGCTTCGCCAATGAATCGGCGTGGGCGCGTGGGCAGGCCTGGGCCCTCTACGGGTATACCATGTGCTACCGCGAAACCAAAAACAAAGCCTACCTCACCCAAGCCGAAAACGTAGCCCGCTTCCTGCTCAATCACCCCAATCTGCCCAAAGACCTAATTCCTTATTGGGACTTCAACGCCCCTAGTATTCCCAACGAGCCGCGCGATGCGTCGGCAGGGGCGGTTATGGCCTCGGCCCTCTATGAGCTGAGTACCTACAGCTCCAGCGGTGCCCTGTACCGCAGCAAAGCCGACAAGATGATCGGCAGCCTGACCAAGCACTACCTGGCCAAGCTCGGTGGCAGCCGCGGGTTTCTGCTTTTGCATAGCACCGGTTCCAAACCCGCCAACAGCGAAGTCGACGTGCCGCTTATCTACGCCGACTATTACTTCATGGAAGCCCTGCTACGCCGCAAGAACCTTGGCGTTGTTAATGATCTATCAAAACGCTAACAAGGATTATCCTGGTAGCTCAGTTGTCATCATCGTCGTCTTTGCGCTTTCGCTCTAGCTGCAAGAAGACGTCGAGGACCGGGGTAGGAATTGCCGGGAAGTAGTCTGACAGGAGCAGGGCGGCGGTATCGTACTACCTTATAGGCGATAAGCCCGGAATCGGCTCCATGTGCGCAACACGCCGGAGGTGGAGTGGCGGGTGTAGGGGCTGATAACAAAGGCCGGCGAGCGGTGTGCATCCACATGGTCGGGCCCTTTCTGCAATATATCGCATGCCACTGCCGGAGTAGTACTTCTATGCAGTAAATCAACAAAAGAGCCGCGGTAGCATTGGCAAGAGAAAAAGTGAGACAAATCCGTATCTTTTCCCACTATCTTCTCCCACCTTCCGTTCTTCCCAAGCGCTATGAGTCAGACCCCCAATTCCCCGTCCCGCCGCGAATTTGTCAAACAGAGTGTCGCGGCAGTGGCCACGTTCATGATTGTCCCGCGCTTTGTGCTGGGCGGCCGGGGTTACACCGCCCCGAGCGACCAGCTGGTGGTGGCTGGGGTAGGAGTGGGGGGCAAAGGCCAAAGTGATATAGCAGCGTTTGCCAAAACCGGTAAAGCCCGCATCGGCTACCTCTGCGACGTGGACGACCGGCGCGCTGCCAACTCGGTAAAAGCCTTTCCGCAGGCCAAATACTACAAGGATTGGCGGGAGATGCTGGACAAGGAAGCCAAGAACATCGATGCCGTTTCGGTGTCTACGCCCGACCACAACCACGCCGTCGTGACTCTGGCGGCCATGCAGCTGGGCAAGCATGTGTACGTGCAGAAGCCGCTCACCCACGATCTGTTCGAAGCCCGGGCCCTGACCGAAGCCGCCAAACGCTACAAGGTGGTAACCCAGATGGGCAACCAGGGCGCGTCCAACGACGGTGTCCGGCAACTACGGGAGTGGTATGATGCCAAAATCATCGGCGACGTGCACACCGTGTACTGCTGGACCGACCGGCCCGTGTGGCCCCAAGGCATAGTGTGGCCTACTACCAAAGCCAGTACGCCAACGGAACTAGACTGGGACTTGTGGCTCGGTACGGCACCTTACAAAGAATATGTCGATAAGCTAGTGCCCTTTAACTGGCGGGGCTGGTGGGATTACGGCACGGGCGCGCTCGGCGACATGGGCTGCCACCTGCTCGAAGCGCCGTTTCGCGTGCTGAACCTACAGTATGCCACGGCCGTGCAAGCCAGTGTGGGCAGCGTGTACGTGGACGAGTTCAAGCGCGGCTACTTCCCTGAAAGCTGCCCGCCCTCCAGCCACGTCACGCTCACTTTTCCGAAAACCAACAAGACCAAGGGCGAAGTAACGGTGCACTGGATGGACGGCGGCATTCAACCCGAACGGCCCGACGAACTCGGGCCCAACGAAGTGTTCGGCGACGGCGGCAACGGCATTTTGTTCGTGGGCAAGAAAGGCAAGATGATGGCCAGTACCTACTCCGCCGATCCGCGCTTGCTGCCCACTTCGCGCACCCAGGAAGTGCAGGTAAAGCCAACGTTAGCGCGCGTGCCCGAAGGCGCCAATGGCCACTATGCCCAGTGGGTGGAAGCTTGTTTGGCCGGTTACGGCAACAAGGAGGTTAGTTCGCCCTTCGAGCTGGCCGGCCCCCTAACGGAAGCCCTGCTCATGGCCAACTTAGCTATTCGGGGCTACGACCTGCAACGCCCAAAAGCCGACGGCCAGGGCATGGCGTATCCTGGTCGCGGCATCGAACTGCTGTGGGACAACCAGCAAATGAAAGTTACCAATCTAGACGAAGTCAACCGCTTTGTTAAGCGCGACTACCGCCAAGGCTGGCACCTGGGGTAAGCCCCACGGCACTTGGTCAACTCAATCGTGCAGGTGGGGAGGTTGGCCAACCGTATTATAAGCTAAACAGTTAAGAGGCTGGTAGTAGTTGCTGGACGATGCGCAAAGTAGCGGCCAGCACTCGCCCGTCTGTATCTGCTTGCGGATCATAGGAGGCAAAGGTGACTGCGCAAATGGAGAGATGCTGCTGCACGGTTTCCAAAATACCAAGCACCTGGGGCAGCGTCAAGCCGCCGGCCGAAGCATACGGGTTGGCTCGGCCGACTTGCTCGGCATCAAGCACATCCAAGTCTATGTGCACATAGCACTGCGTTACCTGCGCGGCCAGGGCCGTTACCAGCGGTTCGAGTGTGCTCATGGGTTTTTGCTCGTTTAGCTGCTGGGGTGCTACCAGTGTTACGCCCGCGCGTTGGAGAGCGGCCAGTTCCAGCGTGTCGAAATTCCGTCCCCCAACGTGGAGTACGCGCGTTGGGGGCACCAACCGAAAACCAGACACCGAACGGGCTAGGGGTTGCCAGCACTGCCCCGTAAGGACAGCTAAGCCCATGCCGTCGAGAAAACCGCTTTCACTGGTTTCGGGGGTGTTGTAGTCGCCGTGCGCGTCCAGCCAAACCACCCCAACATCTTGATGAAGTAAGCCTGCTACGGCGCCCAGCGCCGCCCCGCAGTTGCCGGCTAGCACCAGTGGAAAACGGCCCCGGGCCTGCGCCAACCGAACCTGCTCGGCCAATTGCCGATTTAGGGCGAAGCTAGAATTGATTTCCGTTGGAAATGCGTCTTCAAGCTTGATTACTTCCGGAATAGGAGTGTGGCCGGCTTGGCGTAATTGCGGCTCCAACGCCGCCAGCAAGCGCGCTGGTCCTGCGCCCATGCGCCATGCTTCACGGGCAGAATCGTAAGGCACTACCAATAAAGAAACATCCATACAGTAAATAACGGAAAGTGAGCGTCTAGTCAGTTGCATCTTCGCTGAGCGTCACCGTTCCGGGAGGCAAGCCCAAAAAGTGACAGTACTGCACAGCAGCGGCTTCAATTGCGGCCTGCGGTACCTGTGCCGGCAAGAAAAGCTGCGCTGCAACAGCCACCTTGCCTTCACTGATCTTCGGTTTCCACGTGCCCACAATTTGCCCGTCAACCACCAGCATCGGCTTAAATATCCCGTTGCCGCCGGGGCAAATGTGGTTGGCGTGTTCAGTGGCCAAAACCGCGCTGCGGTCCTTGTACCCAAGAAAGTACTCATCGAATCCGGGCAGCAAACAAACCCTTGGCAGCCCCGACGGGGCAACAACGCTCGTCAGTGCGGACAGCCACTGGGTGCTGCCCGCTACTTTCTCGGTTAGTAGTCCGGCTTTTATGGCTTCGTGTCCTCGCCGGGCCTCGGCCATGGGCAAGCCTGTCCAACCAGCGAAGTCGTGTAGACTGGCCGGGCCGTGGCTGGTAAAGTAGCGAGTGGCAAGCTCCGCTACTGCTTCTTCCTTCGATAAACTTCGTGGGTTTGGCACCCATTCCTCTAACAGCACAAACGTCTGCTCGTGGTGGCGACGAGGACCGAAGCAGATGAGCCCTTCCAATGCCAACGACCACAGCAGATGGTAGCCGCGCTGCCCCTTCGGACTAATGCCGGCTTGCTCCAGCAATTGCATAAAGGCTGCCCGAGTCAATTGCTGCCCGTCCCGCAAAGCCCGGCAAAAAAGAGTTTTGGTTCGGTCAATAAGTGCTTGATCTATCTCTAGCTGCTGACGGCGCGTGCCAGCGGCCGCCAGCAGTCTCGGTCCGAAAAGCTGGCTCATCCATTGGGCGTCCTCGGCAAACACCAGGTGAATGGTGCCCCGCATCAGCCAGGTAATCACGATGCTTCGGTGGGCAATAGCCTGCTCAACCTCTAACACGGACGAAGACTGCGTGCGCAACCCCACAGCCCACATCACCTGCCCGTAATCCTGCGCCTGCATCGCTCCCATCCAGCGCACCACTGCCGCCGGATCAATTCCCTTTTCGGTCCCGATGCGTTGGCTAATCAGGCGCTGCTGCGCGATGGCGGAGGGTGCTAGCTCTGGTTCGAGCTGTTTCCCTAGGATGAGGTCAGGCATAGGATTGTCAGGTTAAGGGACATCCATACTTCTAGCAATTGCTGCTACGCTTGTTGGTGCAAGGTTGCCGCATTCAAGCAGCTTACTTCGCTAGGCTATTCAAGCTATTTCCGTTGCGGCACCCACGCCGTGGACCCAGCGAAAATGTGCTGGAGCGTATACGGCTTCACTTCTTTAACCTTGAGCTGGTGCGACCAAGCCACTCGGCCTGTGACTGAAGCGCCGGGGCCGCGGGAATTGAATTCGGCGTAGTAGGCGGTCTTCTCGTTGTCGGGGTTGCGCCAGTTTTCCCAGCCAGCACCAGTGATGTGGGCGCCCATATCGGTGTTGAGGAACACGGTTTTGGCGTGGGGTCGCCAGGGCCGGCCCAGGTACACCTTCTTGGCCTCTGGCGCGGCCGTGAGCTGGCAGTCCAGGAACACGAAGCCGAACTTCTGGCGTGGCGTGGTAGAGGCGGCCGTGATGTAGGAGTCGCGCTTGCTGAAGATGATACAGTGCTCGAACACGGCCGTGCTGGCGCCGAAGATGAAGTCGGTGGTGCCTTCGATGTAGCAGTCCTGGTAGTACTGGCGGCTGTTCTCGACGGCCAGAAACAAGGTGTCCTGGTGGCCGAGCATGCGGCAGTTACGGAACGTGGCCCGGTCGCCTTCCACGTGCAGGGCCACGGCTTGGCCCACCGGACCGGCCGAGTTTTCAAACGTGATGTTCTCGGCCGAGAAGTCGTTGCCTTGCACGCGCACGGTGGAGGAGGAGTAGGTGGTGTGCTTCTCGGCGTCGCCGGAGTAGTCGCCGTAGGTGATGACCACGCCTTCCTTGCTTTCGCCGAGCAGCGTGATGTGCGTCTTCTGCGAGGGCACCACCAGCTTTTCCTTGTAGGTGCCGTTCTTGAGGAAGATGGTGGCTTCGACCTGCATAAAGTCGCGCACGGCCATGACGGCCTCCTGAATAGTACGGTAGTCGCCCGAGCCGTCCTGTGCCACCGTTAGCCGTATGGTTTTGTTGAAGGAGGGAGCTTCCGCCGGCTTGGGCGTTGCCGCTGGGGCCACGACCTGCGCGAGCAGGGGCGAAGTGGTTGCCAGGAGGGCGGTGGCTACTATATATTTCAAACGAAGCATCAATTTAATCTTGGGTGGGGTTCCAGTGACGAAGCACCAAGTCAAGGGTGTACTGCCGGGCCTCTTGTTCAGTGAGCTGGTGCGACCAGGACACACGCTGCTTGGGCTGCGCGCCTTTGCCTCTGTTGTTGTACTCGGCATAAGTAGCAGTTTGCTTGTTGCTGTCCTTGCCCCAAGGGTCCCAGCCGGCCGGGTTGATCTGCGGCCCTAACTCGCAATTCAGGAACACAGTTTTAGCGTAGGGCCGCCAGGGCCGGCCGAGGTAGAAGCTGCCTGCCGGCGCGTCGCCCGCGACGGTGCAGCGGTTGAATACGTAACCGTAGCGGGTGCTGTCGGGCGTGGAAGCCGCCGTAACGTAGCCGTTCTTCTTGCAGAAGATGGTACAGTTCTCAAACCAGGCCGTGCTACTACCGAAAATGAAATCCACGGTGCCTTCGATGTAGCAATCCTGGTAGTATTGCCGGCTGCCGTAGCCGTAAGTGTACAACGTGTCCTGGAACCCGAGAAAGCGGCAGTTCCTGAACCGCGCTTTGTCGCCAGCCACCCACACGGCCACGGCCTGCCCAACTGGCCCAGAGGAGTTTTGGAACGTGATATTCTCGGCCGAAAAGTCGCCGCCGTAGATGTAGATGCTCGCTGAGCCTGAGGTGCCTTTGTCTTCGCCAAAGATGTTCTTTTTCTGATTGTAGTCGTCGTACGTCAGCACCGTTTTGGTGAGGTCTTCGCCGATGATTTTCACGAAGCTTTTTGAGCCGGCCAAAATCAGCTTCTCTTTGTAGATGCCTTTCTTGATGAAAATAGTGGTGACCTTCTTCCGAAAATCGGGCACGGCATTGAAGGCTTCCTGCACGGTACGGTAGGTGCCGCTGCCATCCTGGGCTACCACGAAGTCGTACCCAAATGCTCGCCCGAGCATCAACCAGCTCAACCACACAAAAGAGAGAAAGTGCTTCATGGAGTGGTGGGCTGCGAGTCTTTGCTGGTAGTGGCGGGCGGCACGGCATTTTTGGGCAGCGGCTTAGCCATGCGCTCCACTAAGGGCAAGTGTTGTGCTTTCATTTCGTTTACGGCCAGTTGGGCCATCTTACGGGCGCCCAGCTCACTGAAATGGGTGTTGTCTTGCCGGCCGTAAGGATAGTTGGGATGGTCGCCGGGCGCGAGTTGCAGGTAAAGTAGCTTCGATTGCTCGACGCCGAACTGCTGCACCAACTCCCGGCTCATCTTGTCGAGGTCGATGAGCGGCACCTTGGATTGTCTGGCTACTTCGGTTGTTACTCGCGAGTAGGCTACGTGGGTTTCCGTGATGCGGCCGTCCTTGTCGAACTTGCGGCGCGTGATGGGGGTGAACAGCACGGGGTTGGCTTTTTTGCGTTGCGTCTCGGTCACGAACTTAAGTAGGTTCTTGCGGTAGTCTTCGGGCGGGGTGTAGCGGTCGGGGTAGTTTTCGGCTTCGTCGTTGTGGCCAAACTGAATGAACACGTAGTCGCCTTCCTGCAAGGCCTCAACAATGGGCTGCCAGCGGTTCTCGGCCAGAAAGGTGCGGGTGCTCCGGCCGTTCTGCGCCCGGTTGTCCACTACTACTGTGGTATCGAAAAACGTGCTTAATGGCATGCCCCAGCCGGTTTCCGGGAAGGTCTGTTTAACCTTGTTAGCCATCGTAGAATCGCCAACCAAGTAGAGCTTGATCTTCCGGGGGCTAGGCGTGGCAAAAGCTGTCAGCAGCAAAAGCAGACACAGCAGCAGGCCGTAGGTTCTAACGAAACCAGAAGTGGGCATAAGCAAGAGCAATAGAGAATTGAAAGCAAAGATGTTCGCACTGAGAACCTTACACGCTAGCGCGCCTGCGGATCAACGGTTTTGGCGGCGGCCCGCTGTACAATGCGGTTGGCCAGTTCCAACTGGAGGGTGCGGATATCGGCCAGCACGATTTCAGCCATTTTGCGGGCCCCGAGTTCGTTGAAGTGGGTGTTGTCTTCCTTGCCATCGGGGTAGTTGGGGTGCTCGCCGGGGGCGAGCTGGTTGAACAGCAGCCGCGAGTTTTCGGGCCCGAACTGTTGGAGCAGTGCCTGGCTTTCCCGGTCCAGATCGATAAGGGCAACTTGCTGTTCGCGGGCCGTGGCGCGGACAATTTCGGCGTATACGGCGTGTGTTTCCTCTATTTTACCGGCCGCGTCGAACTTGCGCCGCGCCACGGGCGTCAGGAGTACCGGCGTCGCTTTTTTAGCACGGGTTTCGGTGATAAAGCGAACCAGATAATTCTTGTAGTCCGCTTCCGGCGTGTAGCTCCGCTTGGTTGGTACCTCGTCGTTATGGCCGAACTGAATGAAGACGTAGTCGCCCTGCTTGAGGGCACCGGCCACGGGTTGCCACCGGTTCTCGGCCACGAAGCTTTTGGTGCTGCGGCCGTTTTGGGCGCGGTTATCCACGGTAACAGTCTCATCGAAGAAGAAAGCAAAGGGCATGCCCCAGCCCGTTTCCGGATACGCCTTCACTTCCTTTACCGACAGCGTAGAATCACCAATAAGATAGACCGTGATTTTGTTGGGTGGCGAGCTGAAGGCGGTTAGCCAGAATAAGCTCAGCCCGGCGACAATTTTCAGCAGGTAGTAGCGCATAAGAGGGATGTTAGATGCAAACAAACGCAAAAGGCAACTTAAGCTACTTACTGGCTTGATAAAACCTGTTTCCAGTAGCCTAAACTTAGTGAAGGGTAGTCGGCCGTGAGGCGCAAGAAATATCAAAAATACCCTGTGCCATGCCCACTCAGGTGGTGTAAAACGAGAACGAAAACAAGAAAATACACCAAGGTTTATATTCGTGCGCAATAAATATAAATAGAACTTTTAACGGAAATATATAAATGCCACTAAATAAGCTTGGCAACGTTGCCGGCAACGTTGCCAGTGGATTATCTACTCCGGAAAACGATGAGTTGTTACACTTCATTCGCTCTCGTATATTTTAGTTGGATAATATATAAATCACTGACAATCAAAATACTAAATCTGTATTTCAAATGCAGAGCAGCTTCTGACTGTTAAACCGGGTTTTAAGTTAAGTAATGAAAATTTATTGCGTTTTATAGAAAAGCTGTGCTTTCAATAAAGTATAATTTCACTTGATAGAAGTTGATAGCTTATCCTGCGGGATAATTTTCAGTTAAATGGATTTGTAATAATCCTTTACCTTGCCGCCGCACATTTTCTTTCTGGTCACTAGGCGCTTTATCTCGCCTCTTAAATATGAAGATTTTACACGTTCAACTTTCGCTACCTAATGTCTTGGCAAAAGCAACCTGCTGGCTTAGCAGGTTGCTTGGTCTGTTACTGTTTGTTTTGTTGCCGAATTTGGTAGAGGCGCAGGTTTCTTCGTTGTCGAAAGTGTGGGTGCCGGACCTGGGCAATGGCACGTATAAAAATCCGGTGCTCTACGCCGACTATTCCGACCCCGACGCGGTGCGGGTCGGCGACGATTTCTTCCTGGTTTCGTCGAGCTTCAACGCGGTGCCGGGCTTGCAAATCCTGCATTCCAAAGACCTAGTTAACTGGTCAATCACTGGGGCCGTATTTGAGCAGCAGCCTCCACTGGCTCGTTACCGCGTACCGCAGCACGGCAACGGTGTGTGGGCTCCGGCCCTGCGCTACCACAACAAAGAGTTTTACCTCTACTATCCCGACCCCGACTTGGGCATTTTCGTGACGAAAGCCAAGAACCCGGCTGGCCCGTGGTCGGCCCCTGTTTGCGTGAAGGAAGCAATTGGCTGGATTGACCCCTGCCCACTTTGGGACGAAGATGGCAAGGCTTACTTGGTGCACGGCTTCGCTGGCAGCCGGGCGGGCATCAAAACTATTCTGGCCGTGAGCCCCATGAGCCCAGACGGACAACGCCTGATTGGCCCCGATGCACTGGTATTTGATGGGCACCGCAACCATCCTACGTTGGAGGGCCCCAAGTTTTACAAGCGCCAGGGCTACTACTACATTTTCGCGCCGGCTGGTGGGGTGCCGACCGGCTGGCAACTGGTTTTGCGCTCGAAAAACGTGTATGGCCCTTATGAGGAGCGCATTGTGATGGATCAAGGCAAAACCACTATCAATGGCCCGCACCAGGGCGCCTGGGTGAGCACCAACACCGGTGAAGACTGGTTTCTGCACTTCCAGGATCAAGGCCCGTATGGCCGCGTGGTGCACCTGCAACCGATGGTCTGGAAGAACGACTGGCCGGTGATAGGCGAAGACCCCGATGGCGATGGTAAAGGCCAGCCGGTGCTTACGTACCGCAAACCGGCCATCAAAGGCAAGGCGCAGCCGTTGGCCACCCCGGCCACCTCCGATGAGTTCAGCGGCCCTTCGCTCGGGTTGCAATGGCAATGGCACGCCAACCCGCAAGACTATTGGGCTTACCTCAACGGGCCACAAGGCTACCTGCGCCTGTACTCGGTGCAGTTGCCCGAGGGGTTTAAAAATCTCTGGCAGGCACCCAACCTGCTTTTGCAAAAGCTGCCGGCCGACGTGTTTACCGCCACGGCTAAGCTAACTTTTATGCCGCGGGTAGAAGGCGAAAAAGTGGGGCTATTGATGATGGGAATGAATTATGCCTATATATCCATCACCTATCAAGGCGGCAAGCTGCAACTCAGTGAAAGCACCTGCCTTGATGCCGACAAACTGTCCACAGAAACAAGTACCCCAACAGGGGAAGTGCCCGCTGCTTCCGCTGGGCAGCCATTGTATCTACGCGTTTCCAGAAAAGCGGGAGCCAAATGTCAGTTCAGCTATAGCCTCGATGGGCAAACGTTTCAGTTGTTAGGCACGGAGTTCCAAGCTCGGGAAGGGAAATGGATTGGGGCCAAAGTTGGCGTCTTCAGTACACGCCTCACCAAGTTCAACGACGCCGGTAACACGGATATCGATTGGTTTAGGATCGAATAATTGAGCCGTCGAACTACACGCACAGCGAGGGTTTAAGAGGCAAACCGCTTCATTTATTTGGGCATACTTCCTTGAAGCAATAACAACATTGTGGCTTTAGGTTGAGCTTCAATTATTAAAAGACCAATAGCTGAAAGCTGTTAGACTATAGAAGGTTCTTAGTAAGTCTTAAGAAGTGAATAAGTGCTGTATGAATAATGCCTAAATTGTATTTAAACAGTTTTATTGAATTATTAATAGTTGATATTATATCAAGCAAATAGCAGTTATCTTATTAAACAACAGATGTTTAATAAGATAACTGCGGCTCAAGTACAGCGGACTATATTATTGTAAGTGTTGGGAAACACCATAGCAGGTGTCAACTACTTTTTCGGTTTTAAAACACGTAAATGGTGCCATATCCGAGGTTACGTTGGGGGGTGCAATTATCCAAAAACTGCGTGTAAATGGATAAATAGTATGACTCTATCAAGTTAAAATAGAATTAAAATAATTTACTGCTGATAAAATATTCTATCTTCGCTTTACACTAGCCTTCTTACTCCAATGTGAACCGTGCCGTACGGGCGTAATGCCATGAAATCTGTTTAGCCGAATTTTTACCGGCTGGCCCTTATTTGGGGCTGGGTTTTCGAGGTACGTCCCTGCGGCACCGTGGGTGAGCGGTTGTGCGTTCCGGTTTGTTCCGGTCCCGCTCGTGGTTTTAGCTGTGTATTTTCCAAAGTGTTTTGTGTTCAGTTAGCTCTTGCTGGAGAACTGCCTATTATGTTGTAGGGAGGATCTTGCGCACACTTGCTACGCTGAATGGCTGACTTCCTGCGAATCAATGCTATGCTTGGCCATGCAGTGTCAATTTCCGTTTCCCTGCTTTTCAGCAGGTTGCCTATTAAGCCTAATTGGCTTAATAGGCAACCTGCTGCGACTTCGCTATTTGGGTATGCTTGCCCTTAGCATCATTCCACTGACTTCAATCCCTTACATGCTTTCCCCCATGTATTGCTTTAGTTCTTTTCCTCGATTTTTGACTTTTCCAGCTCCTTATATCAAGCGCGCCGATGCTTTCTGGCGCAGTTTAACCATGACCCCGACTAACTACCGGGGCTGGCACGTAGTTTTCGAACCTGTTCGTTTCCGGCTGAACACCAATGCTTTACGGCACGGTAGTAACCACTTGGCGGCGCTGATTCAGCATCATAAGGGAGACTTTGGCTACCTGTCTAGTTGGTCTAGCACTGCAATTCAATAATTACTCGTGGCCTGCTATAAAGCTAGCGCCTAGAGAGGAAAACAGGCTGAGAATGGAGTGCATACAGCACTGCTGTCCCGCAACGGACAAGCGCCGCCGTGTCACATATTAGCTCCAAGAGGGCTTTTAACTAGCTCTTTCAGCTTCAAGCTTACGTCACCCTGAGGTTGGTCCTAGCCGTTTGTGTTGTCGCTTTCGCAAGAGGCGTGCAGTTTTTCTTAGTGCTCATTTTTTAGGAAGTATGTACTGCGCATTCTTGCAGTTCACGGAATGAGTTGGCTTAGTATATAGCTTTGTTTCAGCTTATTACATACTACCGCCGCGCTAACTAAAACTGCACGTCAGCGCCACCTTAGTTACTGTTTGCTGACTGTGGTTCCTAGAAGCAGTTCACTTATCGATACCACTATCGAGTTGTCGGCGTCAACTCAATAGTGGTATTGATTAGTGGTCCTATGCCCATTACTGGTCCTGCCGATTCTGCTTTCCAAGCAGGACCGATTCACTGTGCCCATCCTTATCGACGCTAACTGTGCGAGTTGTGCCCACTTCACTTGTGGAGCTAGCTGATCTAGGTGCTCTGGCTAGGACGAGGGAAACGCACAGCCATCCTAACTGGACGGAGCCGCCTAGCACCGACCTAAAGACAAGAATACACGACGACTCTTACCAGTGGGTATGGGTTAAAATTTGCTTGTACTGTATTGCGGCGGAAGTTGAAGCCCGGCTCAGCGTGGCTCCTAAATGCGGAAGATGCATAGGAGCCACACGCTGGGCCGGATTCACGACGAGATGTGCAAAAGCGAAGTAATATTTATATAATATTTCAAATATTTAACTAGCCTTTAAAGGAGGCGTTTTTTAGCTTTACTCGCCCCTGGGTGATGCCCACGGCTTCCAAAACCACTTGTTTTACTGATCCTATCCGCCTATGCTTCCTTTCTTACCCCCACCCACCATTACTTCGGGGCAGCTTGATTCCAGCGCTGATTCTGCCTCTAGCAGTAAGCGCTTAGGGTTTTCTATGCTGTTGCTTTTAGCAACCGTTGGTGCTCACGCGCAGGGTCTGTTCGTTTCGCGCACCTTCCCTGACCGAAATTCCTTAACTGCGCCCGCATTTGGAGGTGTAGGAGTGGAGTTCAATCAACTGCTAAGTGAGAGTCTAGCTACTCGCCAAGCATTAGCGGTATTCAGCCAGCAAAGCGGCGGCAAACGAGCCGGCAACACCGTCGTAGCAGGTAGCAGGCTTGACCTCGTTCCCAGTGCAAACTTTCGGGCCGGCGAAACAGTTTCTGCCACCGTGACTACCGCGGTGCAAAGCACCAGCCAGCAAAATTTGGCCAAGCCTTTTGTGTTTCAGTTCACTATTGCAACGGCTCCTAGTTCCGCAGTTTTCCGCAGCAGACCAGACGTGCCACTCGGCAACCTGTACGGCATCACCGTGGGCGACGTAGACAGCGACGGTGACCTCGACCTGCTCGCGGCCAACCAGGTTACCACCGGCACCACCAGCACGGTAAGCGTCCGCCTCAATGCTGGCGATGGCACCTTTACCCTGGGCCAAGAAGTGAGTGGGACGGGCACAGGCAACGTGTTGCTCGGCGATTTGAACGGCGATGGCACCCTGGACATGATAACCAGCGACGGGGTGCGCCTCAACAACGGGGGCCTATTCGGCGACCAGGAGGCTGGCGGGTTAGGGGGCCGGACGCTCGGCGACATAGACGGCGACGGCGACCTGGACTTGCTAACCGAGGGCACAACGACCAACTCGCCAACCCGCAATCCGGTGGTGCGAGTCCGCCTAAACAATGGCAGTGCCGGCTTCAGCGAAGGTCAATTGGTGCCCGTCGCCACGAATTCGGCCAACGTAGTGTTAGGCGACGTCAACAACGACGGCTCCCTCGACCTGATAACATCCAGCATTAGCAATGGCTCCATTAGCGTGCGGCTCAACGATGGGCTGGGCACCTTTGCGAGCAGCGGGCAGCAACTCAGTGTGGCAACCATGCAAGAAGGACTTCTGCTCGGCGACGTCGATGCAGACGGTGATTTGGACCTAGCCGCTGTTAACACCGGCAGCACCGTAACGATACTCCTCAACGATGGCCTAGGCCTGTTCAGCGTAAGCAGCTTCGTGAACCTGGGTTCCCGTTCGGTGTTTGGCAAGTTCGGTGATGTAGACGGCGACGGTGACCTAGACTTACTTGCTGGCGGCCCGCCCAACTCCGTTAGCGTGCGGCTCAACGACGGCCAGGGCAATTTCAGTGGTGATAATACCGTCATCGTAAACGACAATCCGCGCACCTTGGCCGTGGGTGACCTCGACAGCGATGGTACCTTGGACTTCATCACCGCGGCTTCCCCGAGTGTGAGCGGCGGTTCGGCTAGTGTGCGCCTCAATTCCCGCACCGAGCCCCAAGTGTTCTACCAACTGAAATCGGGCGGCGGGCGCGTGGAAACAACGCGCGGTTCCTTTTTGGCCGATCAGTACTTCGCGCCTCTGCCCGGCAACACGTTTGCTACCACCAACCCCATTGCCGATACCAACGACCCAGCACTCTACCAAACCGAGCGCTACGGCCAAGGGGCAGTTTTTTCCTACGCCTTGCCTTTGCCCAACAACCAGTACAAGGTTACGCTGCACTTTGCAGAAATTTACTGGGATACGCCCGGTCAGCGCCTCTTCGACGTGACAGCGGAGGGTACGAAAGTGCTCGATGACTATGACATCTTGCGCAAAGTAGCGCCCAACACGGCCACCACCGAGACCTTCCTCGTCACCGTTACGGACGGGGAACTCAACCTCGATTTCAGCGCTCTAGCCGCCGACGGCGGCATCGATAACCCCAAGTTGGCGGCCCTGGAAGTGGTAGTACCCCCTCCAAGCGCACTGGCCAAAGAACTTACAGTTCATGCGCCCACGAAAATCAGCCGGCAGGTGGCCGCTGCCCCCGTATTGGAGGCGTATCCTAACCCCTTCACCACGCGCACCAGCCTGCACTGGCGCATAGCTGAAACCGGTTATGCCCGCCTGCAAGTTTATAATCTCTTTGGGCAGGTAGTAGCAACCCCGTACGAGGGCACCGTTGAAGCGGGGCACGACTACCAATACTTGCTGACAGCTAAGGGCCTCCAACCAGGAACTTATATCTGCCGACTACTACTCAACGGTAAAAGCTACAGCCAACGGCTCATGGTAGGGCAATAAGCTCGAGGCAAATCAACAGACGAAGGGCCAGCCACTGAGATGCGGGCCTCCGCTAGCGTAGAAAGCAGCAGAGGCCCGCATCTTTCTGTGTATCAACCCCCATTGTTTCGAGGATTTTGAGCGCCATCTGCGCAACAACACGCGCTAGGCGCGGCTAGCTTTTACGTCCAACTCTGGCGAAGCCGACCCCAACAACAAACGCGTCGAAGCCAACACAGCAATGCCAACGAGAGCAGCCAGCTAGGGAGGTAAGAACTATACGACTGTGCCTTTAGGGCAACGTTCCAAATAATTATGCGCCTAACGCAGCATATAAAAAAAGCTCCGACCAAACGGCCGGAGCTTTTTTGAATGTTGGGTAACAACTGTATCAGTAAGTGAACGACTTCATTCTGTTTGCTAAAGGGCCGCGCACTGCTGCTATGTTTCGCCGCTAGTGCGAGCTTATTTACGCAAGAGCTTGATGTGAGCTTGCGCTTTAACTCCGGTTAATTGTAGGTGGTACATGCCTTCAGCTAATGCAGTCTGCGAGAAGTCGAGCGGGAGAGTGTTGCCGCTGAGCTTGGCCTTGCCGCTACGCACGAGTACGCCCTGGGCTGAAACCAATTGGTAGCTAACCTCGCCCTGTTGGAACACAGCGGGCAACTGCACTTGGTAGCGGCCATCCTCGGATGGGTTGGGGTATACCTGTACCTGGGCGCTTACGTTCTGTAGCGAGACAGCCTGCACCGACTGTCCTGCGGCTAATGAGCCAGGGTTGACACTGGTGCGGGCAGCGCCAGTAGTGAGCACTTCGATAGCGGAGACCTTGGGCTCATCCGCGCCCGCCGCCCCCTTGCTGAAAGCCAAGGTGAGCTGGCCGTCCGTAACGTTCACCGTGAAGGTCTCGACCGTGGCCGTGTTGCGGCCCACCTTCCTGAGAATATCGTAGG
>NZ_CAXTBM010000023.1:12842-85007 GCF_964242765.1 uncultured Hymenobacter sp. | reverse complement strand
CGCCAACCGTTGAGTGGTATTAACTACTGGTTGGAAGTCACGATGGCTTCTACGTCGGGGGCGCGGGTGTAGGCTTGCAACTGCTCGGCGGTTAGGTTGCCGTTCAGCCATTCGGGGTCGAGGTTGGCCCCAATTCGTTTGTAGAAACCGATAGCGGGCTCGTTCCATTCCAGCACTTGCCACTTCATCCGATTGGCTCCCGTGTGGCGTGCCTCGGCCACTACGGCATCGAAAAGCTGTCTGCCAATGCCCGTGCCGCGCATTTCTTCGGTCACTACCAAGTCTTCCAGAAACAGCATCCGGCCTTTCCAAGTGGAATACGCCGTGTAGTACAGCGAAATTCCCACGATTTTGCCGTCGGGCTGCTCGGCCACGAAAAACTTGAAAATTGCCTCCGGCCCGAACCCGTCGCGCTGCATGTTGGCCAGCGTGTTCGTGACTTCGTGCGGGGCTCGCTCATACACGGCTAGTTCCTCTATTAAGGCTAATACCTGGGGCAAATCGGCCTCGCGGCCACGACGAATGTTCATAAGCAAAGAGGAGTAGAAGTAAGAACCAAGCACTGAAAACGAGAATGAGCAACCGTCCTGTGCAGACCGTTGCTCATTCTTATATCTCGACTATTATCTCTTTACATCACCGGTTGCATCTTTTTGATAGTCTCGGTGGCATTGGGCGCAGTTAATTCGCGGACAGCCGGATTTTGTGCGGCTCTACCGCCAGTGGTGTCGGGAGCGGCCGGGATGGGGGGTAGCGGCTTGGTAGCCATTTCCTCACCTCTGGTGTAATCGGGGTTGCTGCACGACGTAGCGGACAGCATCAGCGAAGCGGCCAACAGACCGAGCAGAAACGTTTTTTTCATGTGAAAACTAAAAGGTGCAGGCTAGTTACGCGCAATGTGGCCGCGAAGATACAAACCAAGCCGTGAAAGCCCTCTACGAGTTTTACACTCTTCAGGCCATCATCTGGCGCTCCACCGCACCGACAAAAGAATGCGCCAGACGAGCTTGCTCCTACTTCTTATACGGAGTGAAGCCCATATTGAAGTACGCAAACGACCATATATCGGCCCATTCCTCGATTTGGAGCTTGGTACTTTTGCCAGCACCGTGGCCCGCATTCACGTCCACCCGAATAAGTTGGGGCCGCGGGCCGTTGTTGGCAACTTGCAGAGCAGCCGCGAATTTAAACGAGTGCGCGGGCACCACCCGGTCGTCGTGGTCGGCGGTGGTTATCATAGTGGCGGGGTAAGCCGCGCGCTTCAGATTGTGCAGCGGCGAGAACTTATACAAGTTTTGAAACTGCGCGTACGTATCGGAGGTACCGTATTCGGGGGCCCAGTTCCAGCCAATGGTAAACTTTTGATACCGTAGCATATCCATCACGCCCACCGCCGGGAAAGCCACGCCGCACAAATCGGGGCGCTGCGTCATGGTGGCGCCCACGAGCAGGCCGCCGTTTGAACCGCCGGCAATGGCCAGCCGGTTGGTGTTGGTGTAGCCTTGCACCTTCAGGTAGTCGGCGGCGGCAATGAAATCGTCGAACACGTTCTGCTTGTTGGGTGTCATGCCGGCCTTGTGCCACGCTTCGCCGTACTCGCCGCCGCCCCGCAAGTTGGGAATAGCCAGGATGCCACCGTTTTCCAGCCATAGCATCCGCGCCACCGAAAACGAGGGCGTGAGCGACACGTTGAAGCCGCCGTAGGCATACAAATAGGTTGGGTTCTGCCCGTTCAGCTTCACGCCCTTTTTGTGGGTGATGAACATCGGAATCTTGGTGCCGTCCTTGCTGGCGTAAAACACCTGCGAGGTTACGTAGTCCTGGGGCTTCACATCGACTTTGGGCGCCTGGAACACGGTGCTGGTGTTGCTGACCAAGTCGTACTTATAGATGGTGGTCGGGTACGTGAACGAGGTAAAGGCGTAGTACACCGACTTCGAATCGCGCTTGCCCCCGAACCCAGCGGCCGTGCCAATGGCGGGCAGGGCCACATCGTGCTTGAACTCGCCGGTTTCGGTGTAGACCTTGATGTTGCTGCTGGCGTCTTTCAGGTACGACGCCACCAAGTAGCCGCCCACCTGATCAACGCCTTCCAGCTTCTGCTCGGTCTGGGGCAGCACTTCTTTCCAGTTGGTTTCCTGCGGCTTTTTGGGGTCAATGAGCACCACCCGGAAGCGCGGCGCTTTGTAGTCGGTGAGCACCAGCAACTGGCCGCCAATATTGCCGACCACCGAGTTGTTGTGTTCGTAGCTGGTGACAAGCGGCGTGAACGTATCGGCTTGTTTGGGGTCGGTCAGGTCGCGGACGGAGA
The DNA here is from genome assembly GCF_964242765.1 of uncultured Hymenobacter sp. Lineage (NCBI taxonomy): Bacteria > Pseudomonadati > Bacteroidota > Cytophagia > Cytophagales > Hymenobacteraceae > Hymenobacter > uncultured Hymenobacter sp. The sequence continues at coordinate 82,696 of NZ_CAXTBM010000023.1, read as the reverse complement.
GACGGTTGCCATCGGCTTTGCCATCAGTCAGGTAGAGCACCAGGAACCGCTCGTCTTCGGTAGTGCCCACCATGCGGAAACCCAGCGGCAGTTGAGGGTCTTCGTACACGAGCGGATCTTTATCCTGAGGAGTACCGAGTTTGTGGTAGTACACCTTGTGAAACTCGTTTTTGCCGGCCAGCTTGTTTTGCCCGGACTTGGGTGCGTCGTAGCGGCTGTAAAAAAAACCGTCTTTAAACCATGCCGCGCCCGACACTTTCACCCAGTTCAGCTCATCGGAGAGTGGCTGGCGGCTTTTTAGATCTATCACCTTGTATTGCTGCCAATCGGAACCACCGCCACTGGTGGCGTAAGCCATATAGCGCTGGTCGTTAGAGAAATACGTGCCGGCTAGAGCCGTCGTACCGTCCGCAGAAAGCTTGTTGGGGTCGAGCAACACCTCGGCTTGGCCTTGCGGTCCGTCTGGCTGGGTGTAGAGCACCGCCTGATTTTGCAGGCCGTCATTTTTCGAGTAGTAAAGCTGCCCGCCTTCTTCTTGCGGCACGCCAAACCGCTCGTAGTTCCAGATGGTGGTGAGCCGCTCCCGGATTTTAGCGCGAAATGGAATCTGCTCTAAATAGCTGAACGAAACTTTGTTTTGGGTGGTCACCCAGGCTTTGGTTTCCGGCGAGTCGGGGTCTTCCAGCCAGCGGTACGGGTCGGATACGGGCGTACCAAAGTAGTCGTCGACTTGGTCGGATTTGCGGGTTTCGGGGTATAGCACGGGGATGCGGGAAGAAGCAGGAATAGAGGAAGGTTCGGTGCCCGGCGAAAAAGTTTGCGACGAGCGGCAACCCGCCAGCATCAGGAGAGCTAGCGCCGGGAATAACCGTATTTGCATGGATGGAATAACAAAAGAGGGCCCGAAGATAAATCACAGATTCTTCTGTATCTGCAATGGAGTGACGAGCCAGTATATGATGTGCACCAACATTAGCAGCGTTTACGGCCGCTCTTGGGTAATGCTATTGTTGCTTTGTCTATAACTGCACTTAGCAGTCGAGTACACTCCTGGCTCATACGAAAGGAAGTAAAGGCCGTCATTTCGCTACGGTTCATCCTTCAAATTGCACTACGGCCTTCTGTTCGACTTGCCAAACGCCCTCCACTTTGCGCAGAATACCTTCCTCCACCGTTATTATCTGCGTCACGGGTCCTGTCGGCTGCTCGTACTCGCAGGCGACAGCAAGCAAATCGGGCGGCGCATTTTGCAGCAAGTAGGTTTGGACGGCAGGCTCCGGGCTGACTTGGAACGACGCCAACTCCGGCCACTGTGGGTCCAGGAAAACTTCGTAAACGCTGTCGTCTTGCAGTTCCTCCGTGAAATCCTCGTCGCGGAACACCCCGTTCAAAGAAGCTTTACCATAGCGCACAACCGTTTCGGATGGGGTAGCGGCCGCCGAGTCGGGCAGGTGCACAGGGGGAACCACGCTTTCAAAATCTTCGCGCAGGGCCGTAGCCGGTGAACCCACTGGTATAACCGCGGGCGGGCCAGGCACTTCCGTCATCGGCACTGGAGTTTCCAGGGTAGTAGTTGAAGTCAGGGTAGGCGCGGCCACTTCGGGGGTGGGGGCCGGAAGAGTCGGCGCCGGAGCTACTACCGTAACGGGTAGCGCGACTACTCGCGGCGGCTCAGGTGCGGGCACTGAGGGCACGACGGGCGCAACGGGTTGTTCCCGCTTGGCCAGTTCCTCTGCCACGCGCTGCAACACCAGCTGTTCCACTTGGCGCTGGAGCTCGGGGCTCAGGTGCTGGGGTACGGCTGGGGAGGCCGCCACTGGCGTGCTGCGCGAAGCCATTATTTCATCTTGCCGCTGCGTCATGCGGCCAATTAGTTCTTGCTGAAACAAGGCCATGTTGCGGCGCATCAGCACGTACAGCACCAAGCTCAGCAGCGCCATAATGAGGGCCAGCGGGCCGAAGATCTTGTTTATCCAACTCTCCCCTGCTCCCCGCGCTGACTCCGTCGGGCGGGCAATACCCGCTTCGTCTAGTCCGGCATTACCGGTTTCGGCGGCAGCGGCTTCGTCGGTTTCGGCGGCAGTATCCAGGGTTTCGGCAGGTTCTTCTTCGGGCTGTTCCCCAATGGGGGTGCCGTTCTCCACGTAGTTGGTAAGCGCGGTTTCCAGCGCGGCCAGGCGCTGCATGCGGGCCGGACTAGCACGGCGAGCAGGCGAGGATTTTAGGCGGCTGATAATTTCCGTTTTCAGCTTTTGCAGGCGCGACGGGTTGGAACCGAGGCCCCGATAGATGGTGCCGCGCCCTTCCAGCGGCTGATACAGCGCACTAAACACCCGCTGACTATCGGCCTTAATGCTGTTTTCGAATTCTTTCAACGGCCCCCCGCAGCGCAGGGTGCTTTTTAGGTTGGGGCGACCGTTATCCTCGTATACGAACTTCGCCGTGGCGCACCACACTTGCACTTTTTGCTCGTCAAACGAAGGCTGACCAAGCGGCGTTTGGGCCTTACCAGCGGCGACAGCAAGCAGCAGCGCTGCAAAAAAAACCGTGGTCCGACGAAGAATACGCATCATATGCAAGCAAGTAGTTTTCAGAAGTAAGGTTGATACGCGAAAGACGAGGCTGCGATGTGCTAACGCTCTTGTCGAACAGTTTTAGGCTTGTAGCACCAACGGTAGCAGCGCACCCAAACAGACAATGCACCACAGCGTGCAAGCTGCTAGCTATAATCGATTTCAGTGTTGTCGCCGATGTTCAGGCTGTGGCGCATTCCTTTAAAGGAGGCATCGGAGCCCACGATACAGTCGTGCATGACGGCAGAGCGCAATTCGCTGTACGAGCCTATGATAGACTCACTCAAGATGGTATTTTTCACAATGGTCCGGTCGCCGATGGCCACGTTGGGCCCGATAATAGAGTTGCTGATTTCACAATCTTTCCCGATGCTGACGGGCGGAATGATGATAGTATCGGGGAACTCAAGGTAGTCGCGGCGGTCCAGGAACTCGGGGCGGTTGAGCAGGCGGGCGTTGGCTTCGAGCAAGGAATCTTTGCGGCCGCAGTCAAACCAGTTGTCCACCGAGGCGGTGGTCATTTCGGCTCCTTCCTGAATCATAAGCATGAGGGCATCGGTGAGTTGAAACTCGCCGTGCGTGCGCTGGTCTCGGTCGATGAGCTGCTCCAGGGCCTTAGCCAGCCAGTCGGGGCTAGCAATCTTGTAGAGGCCGACGAGGGCATAGTTGGACTTGGGGATGCGCGGCTTCTCCACCACTTTCGTGACGCGGCCGTTCATGGCAGTTTCCACGAGCCCAAACATCGAAGGCGTTTTCACTTCCTTCACGGCCAGCACGTTACCAGGCGTTTGCATCATCCCCGGCAGATCCACATCGACTATAGTATCGCCGAGCAGGATCAGGATGCCGTCGGCTTCGTGGCGGAACGTGTCGCGGGCCAGCCACAAGGCGTGGGCAATGCCTTCGCGGGGCTCCTGCACCACAAACGAGCTGCGGATCTGGGGGTAGCTGCGCCGTACGTAGCGCTCTATTTTCTCGCCCAAGTAGCCGATAATGAATACAAATTCTTGGACACCCGCCGCGCTAAGCCGGTCGATGATGTGCCCCAGGATGGTGTTGCCGGCCACTGGCACGAGAGATTTCGGCTGGGTATGCGTGTGCGGGCGCAGGCGCGACCCAATACCCGCGACGGGAATAATGGCTTTCATGAACAACAAGCGTGGCGTAAGTCCGCAAAATAGTGAATCGCGGCCGGAGCCGCTTCATACACAACCGCTGCGGCGTGAATTCGTACTTTGGCACAACAGAAAGGTGAAGTTGTGAAATTGCCAGATAGTGCTTTCCCTATTCAAGCGGTGCAACCTGGGCACGTTGCACCGCTAGAACTTTGAATTCACGCTCTGATCATTTCATTTCTTCACCACTTCACTAATTCACCAACTCTCTCCCTCATGAAACGTTTCCTTCTCTACTTCGCCGGTCTGGTGATTCTTCTTTCGCAGTCGTCGTGCGGCTACAATGGCATGGTAAGCCGCGACCAAGCCGTGAAAGGCCAATGGGCCAACGTGCAGAGTGCTTATCAGCGTCGCGCTGACCTGATTCCGAACTTGGTGAACACCGTGAAAGGCGCTGCTAATTTCGAGAAAGGCACCCTCGAAGCCGTCGTACAGGCCCGCGCCAATGCTACTGGCGTTAACATTTCGGCCGATCAGCTCACCCCCGAAAACCTGCAAAAGTTTCAGGCAGCGCAAAGCCAGCTTAGCAGTGGTTTGGGCCGGTTGCTGGCCGTATCAGAAAACTATCCGGAGTTGAAAGCCAATGCCAACTTCCAGGAGCTGCAAGCCCAGATTGAAGGCACCGAGAACCGCATCAACGTGGAGCGCAACAAGTTCAACACGGCCACCAACGACTACAATGGCTTCGTGAAGTCGTTTCCCAACAACTTGTTTGCCGGTATGTTCGGCTTTGCCGAGAAGCCTTACTTCGAGGCTGATCCTGCATCTCAGAAAGCCCCAACGGTCCAGTTTTAATTTGGTTGGTTAGGACTTGGGAAGGTGCACAGGCAGAAAATACGCCCTGCTTGATGTGGCGCCCGTAAGTATTTCTTCGGCTTGGTGGTAGTGGTAGCTGTTGTACTGAGCGGAGCCGGAGTACTCCTCCCGCTGCTTATGTGCGGCAGACAAGTTCACTGCCTCACCAAGATGCTTCGGCTCCAGCCAGTATGCCTTTTTTCCGCCCCACACCCCTAGCCCTAAACTCCCACCTAGTATGACCAACCCTCTCACTCCCGAGCAGGAAGCAGCACTCGTTGCTGCTATTCGGCAGGCTGAAATCACGACTTCCGGTGAAATCCGGGTGCACCTAGAAGACACCTGCCCTACGCCGGAACCCCTCGACCGGGCCGCGCAAGTATTTGCCGAGTTAAACATGCACCGTACTGCCCAACGCAATGGGGTGCTGTTTTACTTGGCCTGGAAAAGCCGCCAGTTCGCCGTTATCGGTGATGCTGGCATCAATTCCGCGGTACCCGACGATTTCTGGGAAACCACCAAAGAAACCGTGCTCAGCCAGTTTCGCAGCGAGAAATACGCGGCGGGCCTCGAACATGGCATTCGGATGGTAGGCGAGCAGTTGAAACGCTATTTCCCTTACAACTCCGTGACCGACAAAAACGAACTCGACGACTCCATCTCCTTTGGCGGAGGCACGCCGCAGCCCCCCCACGTATGATGCAACCCCTCCCTGTACTATATCGGACTTGGCTCCGGCCCTTGCTGTTAGCGCTTTTGCTGCTAGCCGTACAGCTAGGCGCTTTGGCCCAGGAGGTGCCGCCTCGCCCTTCGCCCCCGCGCCTCGTCAACGACTTGGCCGGCATGATGCGGCCCGACGAAGTGGCGGCGCTGGAACAGAAGCTCGTGAATTACAACGACTCCACTTCCTCGCAGATAGCCATCGTGACGGTGCCCACGCTCGGCGACTACGAAATCGCCGATTACGCTCAGAAACTTTATGAAACCTGGGGTATCGGACAAAAGGGGACCAGCAATGGGGTGCTTCTGCTCGTTGCCCGCAAGGAGCAGAAAGCGCGCATCCAAACCGGCTACGGGCTAGAAGGCGCCATTCCGGACGCGCTGGCCAAGCGGATCATATCCAATACCATCGTCCCGGCTTTCCGAGAAGAGCAATATTACCAGGGCCTCGACCGGGCTACCGACCAGCTTATTGCGCTAGCTAAGGGCGAATACAAAGCCGACCAAACCACCCGTACCCGCCAACGCAGCAACGACGACAGTGGCTCTGGCTGGACCTTTTGGCTGATAATCGGCGCGCTAATTCTGTTTATGCTGTTCCGCTCGCGAGGGGGCGGCGGCGGTCGTAACAACCGCGGTTTCGGGGGTGGCATGATGATACCCCCCATTATCTTCGGCGACTTTTCGGGCGGCCGCGGCGTATTTGGTGGCGGCGGGGGCGGCTTTGGCGGTGGTGGCGGCGGCGGTTTCGGCGGCTTCGGCGGCGGCAGCTCCGGGGGCGGCGGTGCCAGCGGCGACTGGTAAGTGGCGCTAAGCTTCACTCCTCTTCCCGCTTGACGGGCGCCTCGAATAGCTTCTAGCTTCCCAGAATTAGGCGAAACACCAAAGAACCCGCTGAATAATCAGCGGGTTCTTTGGTGTTTCACTGGCTTTCCCAAAGTCAAAAACGAGTTAGGAAGTAAGGTTCTTATAGAATGGCAGTTCATAGAACGGGCGTAGCAACTGTACTACATCCAAAGCATCAGCTAAGGCTTCGTGCGCTACGCTGGTGTCGGTGAAACCAGCCCGAGCTTTGCAGATGGTCATGGTGGGCAGGCGGGAATCTTTGCGCCAGTTCAGGTAGAAAACGGCGGGGTCTAGCATGGCGGGTTCGGCGCGTACTAAGGTGCCGTAGCCGGGCAGTTCGCGCAGGAAGCCAAGGTCGAAGGACGCAATGTTTTTGCCGGCCATCGTTACACTTATGCAGTCGTTTTTGTCGGTCTTGAAGTTGTGTTGCAGCAGAAAATCCCGCAGTTGCGGCAGTAGCTCATCGGGTGTGCAGAGTTCAGGGTTGGGCTCCTTTCCGGCTAGCTCTTGCAGCAAGCGGGCATTGAGGGCCAGCGCGCCGGCGGTGCCCACGTACTCGGGGTGGCGCACGATGCGCCGAAAAGCTGGCAGTTCTGGCAGCGGTAGTGGGTGCTTGGTGTCTTCTACCACGGCGGCCAGCTCCAGAATCTGATGGCGTTGGGGCCGCCCGCCGGAAGTTTCGAGGTCAAGAGAAATGTAGCGCATGAAGAAGCTGTACGGCCCCTGAACAGCGGCGTTGGAAGAGACGTGATTTGCTGCTGCTTGAGGAAGCTCTTCAATAGCCCATGCAATAGTACCGGCAAGCTGCCAAAAGCGGTTATCAGAATGGCTGCCTTCTTTTACTTACTACTTGATGCGCAGCAGTATGGCATTACGCCATCAACTAAGTTTAGATTAAGGCCTAGACACTGAATTGCTAAGAAGCTAGTCAGTTGACGGCAAAGTCGACAGGTTGATGTAGGGACGCCCACTTGCATCTCGTCGTTGAACGATTTGCGCATGGGAAACGCAAGTAGGCGTCTTTGCATCAGTCTACTGACTTTCAGCAACAAGCTAAATAGGCTCTAAATCTTTTATAAAACTGTAGTGGTTAGCCGATTATCGAGTTAGTTACATTCTGTTGATGTTGTATAATTTTATTTGAAAGCTTATAATTTCATATTCTTGGAGTAACATTCTGGTAACGAAGCACAAGTAGTTTTGCGGTTGGAAACAAACCTACAAAAGCATGCTTCACAGTTACTTAGCCCGAGCTGCCACGCTCTGTGCCACGGGTATTCCTATGCTTTTTTTAAGCCCTACTGCCTCTGCACAATCCCAAACTATTTCGGGCACCGTAACCGACGACCAGGGCCAGCCGCTTCCCGGCGCGACGGTGGTAGTGAAAGGCACTACAACGGGTACTTCCACTGATGCGCAGGGCGCGTACACGATTAGCGCCAGTCCTGATGCGGTACTGCTGGTCACCTTCATTGGCTACCTCACGCAGGAGGTAGCGGTGGAGAGCAAAACTCAACTGAACCTGCGGCTAACACCCGATGCCAAGCAGCTCAACGAAGTAATAGTGACGGCCCTCGGCATCGAGCGGGAGCGGAAGGCACTAGGCTACGCCACCCAAACCATCGACGGGGATGCACTACTCGAAGCGCGACCCAACAACTTCTCCCAAGCTTTGTCGGGCAAGGTGGCGGGGCTGAATCTGATTTCGCCGGGTTCAGGTCCGATCAACTCCACGCGCATCTCGCTCCGGGGCGACAACTCGCTGGACCCCAATAAAAACAACGCCCTCATTGTAGTTGATGGCGTGCCAATGAACAGTGGCTTAACCAGTTCCCTGCCTTCAGGAAGTGGTGCGTATGGAGCCGGCTCCGGCAACGACGTACCGGTGGATTTTGGCAACGGCATTGCCGACATCAATCCCGATGACATTGCCAGCATCACGGTGCTGAAAGGCGCCAGCGCCGCGGCACTTTACGGGGCTCGGGGCAACAACGGGGCCCTGATTATCACCACCAAAAGCGGGGCACGCAAAACCAAAGGTCTCGGCGTGACGGTGAACAGCAACTACAGCGTAAATACTGTACTGAAATGGCCTGACTTTCAGTATGAATATGGCCAAGGCACTGGCCGCTCGTTCAACGCAGACGGGGAGATGTACTACTCTTATGGCGCCTCTGCCGATGGCGCCAACACGGGCGGTACCAGCAGTGCTTTCGGACCAAAATTCAACGGGCAGCTTTATTACCAGTACGACCCCGTTACGCAAGCCCAATCAGCGGAGCGGCTGCCCTGGGTGCCTTACAAAGACAATATCAAAGGCTTTTTTCGGACTGGCTCCACACTTACCAACAGCGTAGCGCTGGAAGGCGGCAACGAAACCAGCTCAGCGCGGGCTTCCATTACGCATTCCAAAAACGAGTGGATCATGCCTAATACCGGCTTCGAGCGGCTAACGGCGGCCTTGAGCGTAAATCATACCATCGCTTCCAAGCTGAAGCTGGCGGGCAAAGTGAACTTCATCAATCGCACGAGCGACAACCTGCCCGCTACCGGCTACAACAACCAGTCGTTGTCGTACTTTATGATTTTCCAGAACCCCAACGTGCCGCTCGACGCGTACCGCACCATCTGGAAAAATGGCTTCGACCAGGTTGACCAAGTACACCCGTTCAGCTCTTTCATTGACAATCCCTACCTGATTGCCTATGAGATGACCAACTCTTCAACGACGCGCACTACCATAGGCAATATTTCGGGCACCTATAATTTCACGCCTGACCTAAGCCTAATGGTGCGCTCGGGCATTGCCATGACGCAGGAACGCCGCGAAATGCGTCGCCCGTACAGCACGGCCAACTTCCAGCGAGGCTACTACAAACAGCAGGATATCAACAACTACGAAGTAAACACCGACTTCCTGCTCACTTACCAAAAGCAGCTAGGCTCGCACTTCGATGTGCGGGCGTCGGTGGGTGGCAACGCTAGGCGTACCCGCAACCGCAGCACCGATGCCTCAGTACGAGACTTGGTAGTTCCGGGCGTGTATAAGCTGGCCAATGGGCTAAGCAGTCCGCTACTGGGGGTTTACAGTGGCGATAAGGATATCAACAGTTACTACGCCCTGGTTACGGGTTCCTACGACGACAAGATTTTCATCGACCTGACCCACCGCAACGACTTTTCAAGCACGCTGCCAACCGCAAACAACTCGTATTTCTATCCCTCCATTAGTTCCAGCTTTATTCTGAACGAGCTGCTGCCCATGCCGACGTCTGTTTCGCTGGCGAAGCTACGGTTATCGGTGTCGAAGGTCGGCAATGATGCCGATCCTTACAGGGTCACAAAGTATTATGACGGTAGCAGCTTTCCGGGCGCAGCACAATTATCCACCGCCTTGTATAACAAAAACTTCAAGCCCGAAGAAACTGTCAGTTACGAGGTTGGGCTGGAGTACCTGATGTTCCAGGGCCGCATTGGGGCCGATCTGACGGTGTACCAGAACACCACGAAAAACCAGATTCTGGATGTACCCATCGACCCGACTACCGGCTACACCCGCGCACTACTCAATGCGGGCGAGGTGCGCAACCGGGGAATAGAAGTGGTACTCAACAGCCGCCCCATTGATAACAGGGCCTTCAAGTGGGAAAATACCGTTACGTGGGCGCGCAACCGCAATAAAGTATTGAGTTTGGCCGAGGAACTTACTGACCAGCAGGTAATCAGCCAGGGCGGCACGGCCACGTTGCTGGCCACCGTGGGCGGTACTACCGGCGACATCTACGGCTACGGCTTCGACTACTCGCCCGACGGTAAGATCATCTACAACAAAGACGGCCTGCCGGTGCAGCCAGCTAATATCAAGTACATCGGGCGGGCCTTCGCCGACTGGAAGGGGGGCTTTTTAAACGAGTTCAGCTACAAGAGTTTTCGGTTGAGCGTGCTGTTTGATGGCCAATACGGAGGCCGCATCTACTCCCAGACCCACCACAAAATGATGGAGCAGGGCAAGCTTGAATCCACGTTGCCGGGCCGCGAAGAAGGCTTTATCATCGGTGACGGCGTGGTGGCGAATCCCGACGGCACCTACTCGCCAAATGAAACGAAGGTCATTCCGGCCGCTTTCTACGCCGAGTATTACCGTCGGGCCAACATCGAGAGCAACTCGTTTGATGCGTCCTTCCTGAAGCTGCGCGAAACCCGCCTCGACTTCACACTGCCCGCCGCGTTGCTAGCCCGCACCAAGGCCCTGACTGGCGCCACCATCGGCCTCTACGGCCGCGACCTGGCTATGTGGACCAAGTTTCCCATGTTCGATCCGGAAACGGCGGCCCTCAACGGCGGCACCATTATGCCGGGCGTGGAAGTCGGGCAACTCCCTTCCACCCGCACCATGGGCGTCAACCTCACGCTAAAATTCTAACGGCCGCTGCTGGGCTATCAGTCTGCCATGTTGGGCTGGTCGAAGCATGACGTTCTAGAAAATTTTCTGGCCCTTCCTTTCGATTTCCAATGAAAAAATACATAACGCTTTTGCTGCTGGCTCTGGGTGGCAGCATGGTTTCGTGCACCGATGGGTTCGAAGAACTGAACACCGACCCTAACCGCATCGAGACAATCAGTCCGGGTACGCTGCTCAACCCGATTGTGTACGAGCTGGCGGCTTTCAACACCAGCCGGGCCGACGCCTTCACTTTCGATATTATGCAGGTGGCGCTGCCGTTTCCGAGCGTATCGGGTGGGGTGCACCGCTACGTGGTGAGCGAAAGCGCGGGCAACTCCACCTGGACAACCTACTACCGCTGGCTAACTAACATTCGGGAAATGCGCGCCGCGGCCGTGGCCGCCCAAGACCCCAACTACGAAGCCGTAGCCTTGACTTTGAACGCCTGGGTGTACTCCAATCTTACGGATTGTTTCGGCGACGTGCCCATGACCGAAGCCAGCCGTGCCGAGGAAGGACTGCTGTACCCGAAGTTCGACACGCAGCAGCAGATTTACACCCAACTGCTCGACGACCTGGACGCCGCCAACAGCTTGTTCAGCACCACCCGGGCCATGACCTACGGCACCGACTTGCTCTACAACAACAGCGTACCTGGTTGGCAACGCTTTTGCAACTCGCTCCGGATGCGCCTGTTGCTGCGCGTTTCCAAGCGCCCCGAGATGAACGCTCCTACTCGGTTGGCGGCCATGATCAACGACCCCACCAAGTACCCGGTGTTCACGCAGAATAGCGAAGCCGCCATCTTTAAGTTCACGGGCGTGGCGCCCAACATATCGCCCTGGGGCCGGGCCATCGACTTCACTACGTTTCGGGCGGCGGCCTCGTTTTTCATCGACAACCTAAACACCTGGACTGATCCGCGCCTGGCCAGATTCAACACCCAGGCCCGAACCAAGGACGGCCGCAGCACCATCGGCTACAGAGGCATTCCGAGCGCCTACGGCGGCAGCGACGCGCAGTTTCAGTATCAACCCTCCAACTTCAATATTGCGTTGGTTACGGCAACGGTGGCAGCCCCCATGCCATCGGTGCTGATGAGCTATGCCGAAGTGGAGTTCATTAAGGCCGAAGCCGCGCAGAAAGGCTATACCACCGCCGACGCCCGCACCCACTACGAACGAGGCGTGCGCGCCGCCATCGAGCAGTGGGGCGCCGTGGTACCGGCCACCTACTTCCAGAATGCGGCGGCAGCTTACAACGGCACGCTGGAGCGCATCATGCTACAGAAGTATTACGCCTTGTTTTTCAACGACTACCAGCAGTGGTTCGAATATCGCCGCACCGGCTTGCCGGTACTGCCCCGCGGCCAGGACTTGCAGAACAACGGCACCATGCCAACGCGCTTCAAGTACCCGCTGGTAGTGCAAACCAACAACGGCGACAACTACCGCACCGTCGTGGAAACCATGGGCCCCGACGATGTGAACACCAAAGTATGGTGGGAAAAGTAGTTAGTGACTAGTCTACTAGAGTGATGATGCCTGATGAGACAGGTTTTACATTCAGCACGCTTACTCCCATTCAACACCGGCAATAATGTCTCAGCAACGAAGAACCTTCCTAAAATCAATTGGCTTGGCGGGTTTGGGTGTGACCCTGGACGCAAACCTTGGGTTGGCCCGGCCGAAAACAGCTAACCCCGATAAGGAGGTGGCAGTAGCCACGGTTAGCGGCAAAGTGCACGCCCAAGGCCAAGGCCTTGCGGGCGTGGCCGTTACTGATGGCATTACCGTGACGCTCACCGATGCCAAGGGCCAGTATACTCTGGAAAGCAGCGGCGCCACTGAGTTCGTGTATATTTCGGTACCGCGCGGCTACGAGTTTCCGCACGAGCAGGGCGTGGCCCGCTTCTACCGCAAAAAAGAACCCGTGCGCGGCCGTGTCAAGGCGGATTTCGAGCTGCGCAAGCTCACTCAGGACGATACACAGCACAACTTTATTGTGTGGGCCGACCCGCAGATGATATCCAAGGCCGATGCCGCCGAGTTCAAAGCCAACGCCGTACCCGACACGCAGAAGCTGATAGCCGGCTACGGCGCAAACACCTTGTTTCACGGCATCGGTTGCGGCGACTTGGTGTGGGACCATTTCGAGCTGTTCGACGATTATCAGCAGGGCGTGGCCAGCACCGGCATTCCGTTCTTTCAGGTTATCGGCAACCACGACCTGGACCTCACGGCCCGCACCGACGACCATTCCGCCGCTACCTTCAAGAAACTATTCGGCCCCACTTACTACTCGTTCAACCGAGGCGAGATTCACTATGTGGTGCTCGATGATGTGTTCTTCATCGGACCACCCAAAAAGTACATCGGCTACCTTACCGAGCGGCAACTGGCGTGGCTGGAACAGGACCTGGCCCACGTAAAGCCGGGTGCCACGGTGGTAGTAAGTTTGCATATTCCGCCTTACACCCGGCAGCATCTGCGCAACAAAGACAAAGAAGAGCCTATGGGCGGCGTGGTGTCCAACCGCAAGGAGCTGTACCGCTTGCTGAAGCCCTACAAAGCGCACATCATGTCGGGGCATACGCACTTCAACGAAGTGCTGCTAACCGAGGAAAACGTGGTGGAGCACGTGCACGGCACCGTGTGCGGCGCGTGGTGGACCGGCCCGATTTGCACCGACGGTACGCCCGGCGGCTACGGCGTGTACGAGGTGCGCGGCAGCGAAATAAAGTGGTACTACAAAGCCATTGGACAGGAGCGTAGCCACCAGTTTCGCATCTACCCGAAAGGCAGCCTGCCCGACCGCCCCGACGATTTGGTGGTGAACGTTTGGAACTGGGACCCGAGTTGGAAAGTAGCCTGGTTTGAAGACGGCACCCGCCGCGGCGAGATGCAGCAATACACCGGCCTCGACCCGCTCTCGGTGCGGCTCCATGGTGGTCCGAATTTGCCTGCCAAACACAAATTCGTAGATCCTACCCTCACCGACCACCTGTTTGTGGCCGGCGTGTCGGCGCAAGCCAAGGAAATCCGCGTGGAAGTTACCGACCGGTTCGGGCAAGTCTACACCGATACGCTGTCGGCATAAGGACTTTGATGGCGTGGAGCCGCGCCGCTGCCCGTCTCCTCGTTGTTACTATAACTAGTGGACTGCCTGGTTCATTTCAAGCAACACGGAGACGAGTAGTGGCGCGGCTCTACCGTTTCTATGCTACCTTTCTTTGGTTATGATAAAGCCCCTGCTTTCGTTTTTGGTGTTGCTGACTGCTCACTTCGCCACGGCCCAAACCACCACATTCGACCGGCAGGGCCACCGCGGCAGCCGCGGCCTCATGCCCGAAAACACGGTTCCGGCCATGCGCAAAGCGCAAGACTTGGGCGCAACCACCCTGGAAATGGATGTGCTGGTGAGCCAGGACAACCAGTTGCTCCTCTCCCACGACCCCTACATGAACGCCGACTTTGTGCTAGCCCCCAACGGGCAGCCCATCCAGAAAGCCGACGAGCAGAAACACCGCCTCTACGCCCTTCCCTACGCCGAAATCCGCCGCTACGATGTAGGAAGCCACGGCAACCCCAAGTTTCCGCGGCAGCAGAAGCTGCGCACCTACAAACCCCTGCTAGCCGAAGTTATCGACTCCGCGGAGGCGTATGCCCGCTTGAAAAAGCTGCCTGCTCCACGCTACAACATCGAAACCAAAACCTCCCCGGAAGGGGACGGCAAGCTGCATCCGGCGCCACCCGAGTTTGTAAAGTTGCTGCTGGCGGTGGTCCGGGCCAAGGGTATAGCAAGCCGCGCCACCATCCAGTCGTTCGATCCGCGCACGCTGGAGCTGGTGCATCAAGCCGAGCCAACGCTGCACACTGCGCTACTGGTGGAGAACCTGCAAGGCCTGAAAGCCAACCTAGCACGGCTCAGCTTCCAGCCCACCATCTACAGTCCCAACTACAAGCTCGTAACCGCCCCGCTGGTCGAGGCTTGCCACAAGGAAGGCATTCAAGTTGTTCCCTGGACCGTAAATGCCACCGCCGACATTGAGCGCCTCACGCAGTTGCAGGTAGATGGCATCATCACCGATTACCCTGACCTATTTGCCACGCTACCGAAGCCTTAACACTCATAATTGGCCGGGAGTTGCAAGTAGTTAGCTACATGCCAATTACTTACGACTTTCGGCCGGCTACTTAATGGTCGCTCTTTACGCCCGCTTCAATAGCCACCGTCAAGCGGTTTTCTGCGGGCGGCACCGGGCAGGAATAAGCTGAGCTGTAAGCACAAAATGGGTTGTAGGCGCGGTTGAAATCAAGTATCAGTTGGCCGTTTTTGATTTGGCTGGTACGCAGGTCTAGATAACGGCCGCCGCCGTAGCTGGTGTGCCCGTTGGTTTGGTCGGTGAAGGGTACGAAGAGGTAATCTTCATAACCCGTTGTGCGCTGCAAGCTCAAGCTTTGGTACACCGTAAGGTGCTGCGGGAGGCCGTTGAAGCTGAAGTGCAGCTCCCCGTATTTGCGGTACAAGGGCTTGCGGCCATTGCTGGTTTGCATCACAAACGGGGTCTGCGTGGAGTCGCGCACAAAACGGGCTTGCACGCAGGCCGCATAGTTGACGGGGAAGAAAGGCAGCCCGGCAAACTCGTTTCGCACTGCCACGGCCAATGGCGAGCGGCTGGCGTCTTTGTATTCGGCATTCAGCTCGGCCTGAAACTCCGCTACCATTTTACTATGCTCTTCTTTCGAGGGCAGCAAGGTAGCTGCTGTAGTTTGGGCTTGCGCCGCAGTTGAAAGCGCTAGTATGTATAGCAAAAACAACTGAATAAAAAGCCGCATGTGGTAAGACGTTAGTGCTGTCATGTAGGCCCTATCCACCTAGAGCAACGTCGTGCTTCAACAAGCTTAGCCTGCTGGTTTTAGGTGGATAGGCTCTTTAGTATTGATTGGTAAAGCTAAACTACCTCCAACAATGCGAGGCAGCCCGCCTATCGGCGCAGCCATTTCGTTGGTGGTTTGCTCTGGAAAGAAGGTGTATGCTCCTTCCTATCTTTTCAAGCTGCCCCTGCGGGCTAGCGGCTAAAAAAGTGCTCGGTGCATCAAGTTTGTCCGCTTCGATGCGGCCCATTTTACTAATTTCTCTATTCCATCATATTACTGATAGGTATGCTTATATTGAACGACCATCTTTAGAGCGGTGCTGGTTGCTTACACCCAGCTATCTAAATTTCCTGATGCTTGTTGTCTAACTCAGTTTGCACACTGCATATTCGCATTTAATTGTTCCGGCGGTAATGATGATTTTTTATTTTAGCTTATGAAATTAACTATTAATTTCTTTCTTCTATTTCTATTTGTGCTTTGTCAGCCAGTGCTTGCGCAATCCGCTTCTGAGGATACAACGCTCGTAACATCGGCCATAACGCAATTCGAAAAGCAGTACGGCGCCTATTATCCCGTTCATCCGCAATTATTCAACGGCCCCCAATATGTAGATTATTCGACGCGGTACCACAAAAAAACCGGGCACCAACTTTTTGCAGTTGCCGAAAAGCAAAATGGGAATCTCTATTACAACAACCAGTATTTCTCTGGCCTGCAATTCACCTACGATGTAGTGCTTCAGCAAATTGTACTGCAACATCCTACTACGCCACTCTACCTACGCCTTATCAACGAAAAAGTGAGCTATTTCACTCTTGGCGGGCACCGCTTCACACGAGTGGTAATAGACAGTTTGTCGGATCAAATTCTTCGCACTGGTTTCTATGAGGTTTTGGTTGATGGAAATGTGGAATTATTAGCAAACCGATCTAAACAAATGCAGGAGAAAATAGAAAACACCTACATAAACGTCGAATTTATTGTAACCGATAAATTATTTCTTAAAAAGAATGGCGCGTATCATACTGTCAATAAAAAAAGCTCCATCTTAAAAATACTGGCGGATCGAAGTGAAGAACTGAAAAAATACAGCAGCTCTAAAAAACTTAAATTCAAAAAATCGACTCGTGAATCTTCTATAGTGCAACTGGTTGAATACTACTGTAGTTTGGCCGCAAAATAATGCACTTAAATATACTAGTGCGTTATTTCCCTTCGAGTTATCTAGCGCTTTCTATGAAACACAGGTACCGCCTATTTCTTTTCCTTCTTACTCTAGCCAGTTTCACCGCCTACGGTCAGCAGCCAATTGAAAGAAAGGTCAGTGGTAATTTCACTCATCTGCCGTTCGAGCAGTTTGCTAGCCAAATAGAGCAGCAAACCACTGTTCATTTCTACTTCGACCCGGCTGCCGTCGACAGCCTCTATGTTACGCTGCAAACGCAGGAGCAACCCCTACGCAGCGTACTAGAGCAAGCGTTGCAGAATACGCCTTTCCACTTCGCTATCGATGATGAAAACCGGGTTTTTATTACCTCGGGCATACCTATTGATCCTACTTTATCGGAAGATTTCTTTCGGCCAGCACCACCGGAAGCCGGGGCGGCTACAGCGCAAACCAACGAAACAGTTGCCCGGCCTAGTGCAACAGTTCGGTCGCGCTACGTGCGTGAAGCTGAGTTTAAAGTGTACGAGCTAGGCGCTGGCGGCGCGGCGGGCAGCAAGGCGACGCTTGCTGGTCATATCCGGGATTTGAAGTCTGGGGAGCCTACCATTGGGGCCACCATCTACACCGATAACCCCGCCGTTGGCACGAGCACCGACCAATTCGGCTACTACTCCCTCACCCTTCCCGTAGGGCGCTACGACATTAAAATCAGGGGCATTGGCATCAAGAACACCAAGCGCCAAGTGATTTTGCGCGGCAATGCCAAGCTGGAAATTGAAGTGGAAGAAGATATCACGCCGCTGAAAGAAGTGGTGATTGAAGCCGAAAAAGACAAGAACGTTTCGGGGATGCAGATGGGCCTCGAAAAGCTCGACATCAAAACCATGCGCCAAGTGCCCACTGCCTTCGGCGAAACCGATATTCTGCGCGTAGTGCTCACGCTGCCCGGTGTGAAATCGGTGGGGGAAGGCAGTACGGGCCTAAACGTGCGCGGTGGAGCCACCGACCAGAACCTGATCCTCTTCAATGGCACTACCATCTACAACCCGTCGCACTTGTTCGGCTTTTTCTCGGCCTTCAACCCCGATATTCTGCAAACGGTAGAGCTGTACAAAAGCGCCATTCCGGCCAAGTACGGCGGGCGCTTATCCTCGGTGCTGGAAATCAAAACGCGGGAAGGCAACAAGAAGAAGTTTTCGGGCTCCGGCGGCATCGGTCCGCTTACCAGCCGCCTGACGCTGGAAGGCCCCCTCGTGAAAGACAAAAGCGCGTTTATTATTAGTGGCCGTACCAGCTACTCCGACTGGATTCTGCGCCGCTTGTCCAACAGCTCGTTCCGGCAGAGTTCTGCTTCCTTTTATGACCTCAGCGCCCATTTCAACTACCAGTTAGACGAGAAGAACTCGGTTTATGCTACCGGTTACCTCAGCGCCGATAAATTTCAACTGGCCAGCGATACTTCGTACCAATATGTGAATCAAAATGCCAGCCTGAAGTGGCAGCACAACTTCAACAACAAGCTTTACAGCGTGCTTACGGGCGCTTACAGCCACTACGCCTACGATATAACCAGCGTGGAAAACGCGGTTAATGCGTCGAGCCTAAAGTACGGCATCAACCAAACCAACGCACAGGTTGATTTCAGCTACTTTCCTAACGCCAAGCACACTATCGATTTTGGCGTTAGCTCGCTGTTCTACAATATCTCGCCGGGCAGCCTAACGCCTAACGGCGATAGTTCACTGATTCGCCCCGACATTCTGGCCCGCGAGAGGGCGGTGGAAAGTGCCTTCTACGCCTCCGACCGGATTGATATCAACCAGCGGCTTTCCTTCTCAATTGGCCTGCGCTACTCGCTCTTCAATGCTTTGGGGCCACGGGAGGTGTACCAATACGCTCCGGGCCTATCCAAAACCGAAAGCTCGATAACTGATACAGTTCAGTACCAGTCGGGAAAGGTGCTCGCCACTTACCACGGCCCGGAGTACCGCTTGTCGGCGCGTTATTCACTGTCCGATAATTCGTCGGTGAAGGTTAGCTACAACCGCACGCGCCAGTACATTCACCAGCTTTCCAATACGGCCTCCGTCTCGCCGGCTGATATCTGGAAGCTCAGCGACTCTAATATCCGCCCTCAAGTTGGCGACCAGGTATCGGTGGGGTACTACCGCAACTTCAAGTCCAACACCATTGAAACGTCCATAGAAACGTATTACAAGTCGCTACGGGACTTTGTGGATTACAAAAGCGGGGCTACCCTCATCTTGAACCACCACATCGAAACCGACATTGTGAATGCGCTAGGCAAGGCGTACGGCGTGGAATTGCTGGTAAAGAAGCTAACCGGCAAGGCCAATGGGTGGGTAAGCTACACGTATTCCCGCTCCCTAGTGCAGGTGAACTCGGGTACCACCTCCGACATGATCAATGGCGGCCGCTACTACCCCAGTAACTTCGACAAGCCGCACGATTTCACGATGATCGGCAACTATCGTTTCAGCCGGCGCTTTAGCAGCTCGCTGAACTTCACCTACAGCACCGGTCGCCCAATCACGCTACCTCTGGCAAAGTACTACGTGGCCAACTCCTTACGGGTGTATTACTCGGACCGGAATGCCTATCGGGTGCCCGACTACTACCGCGCCGATTTTGCTTTGAACATAGAAGGCAGCCACAAGGTGAAGAAACTAGCGCATAGCTCCTGGACGCTTGGCGTCTATAATCTCACGGGGCGCAAAAACCCGTATTCAATCTATTTCAAATCAGAAAACGGCCAAATCAAGGGGTACAAGCTTTCTATTTTCGGCCAGCCCATTCCAACTATCACCTACAATTTCAAATTCTAGATGCGGGCACTTTTCTCTCTTCGAGTGGCTCTGGCCTGGTGCGTAGTCCTCCTCTTATCTGGGTGTATCGATTCTTACATGCCCGAGGCTATCAATGCCGATACTAATTTTTTGGTGGTAGACGGCTTTATTAACAGCAACGGTATTACGACGATAAACCTTTCGCGCACCTACAACATCAGTTCAGCGGCGGCGGCACCCAAGGAAGCGAAGGCAACTGTGTATCTGGAAGAGGAAAACGGGGTGCGCAACGTGCTCCGAGAAAGCAGTCAGGGCACTTACACGTCCGCTCCTTTGCGCTTGAACCCGACGAAAAGATATCGGCTTTTTATAAGCGCAACTGGCGGCAAAGACTACGCTTCCGATTTTGTAATAGTCAAAACCACGCCTCCCATTGATAATGTTGCTTGGCAAGCCGTGCCGACCGGTCTCAACATCTACGTTAACAGCCACGACAACACCAGCGCCACTCAGTACTACCGCTGGGAATACGAGGAAACCTGGGAAATCACGCCTCCCTATGCGCCCGCGGTTGAGTACAGGAACAACCGCATTCAAGACATTACCACCCCGTACCCGCGTCTGTGCTGGGGCACCTTCAAGTCCGTCGATATCGAACTCACCAATACCACCCGGCTGAACCAGGATATTGTCTCCAACTATTTGCTCCGCTCGTTTCCTACCACTGCCAACCAATTCAACACCACCTACAGCCTATTGGTAAAGCAGTACGCCCAAACAGCCGAGGAATATATGTATTGGGATTTGCTTAAAAAGAACACCGAAAACATCGGTACTTTGTTTGACCCGCTTCCGGCTCAGGTTACCGGCAATGTTCACTGCCTCACCGACGAAACGGAGCTGGCCTTAGGCTATATCGGGGCGCACTCGGTAGAGGAAAAGCGCATCTTCATTCGCCGCGCCGAATTGCCCCGTACCTGGTTTGTGCAGACCGGCTACGAGCGTTGTGTCCCCCCTGACAGCGTCTTTTTTTTCAAACCACCCCCTCAACCTCCTATCGCCCAGATACTACTGGGAGCTTTTGGTGGGTCTGCTTATTTTCCCATTGGACCACTCTTTGAATCTAGTGGTCTGATTGGGTACACAGCTCAGTCCCGGGATTGTATCGATTGCCGCACGCGTGGTACGGCAGGTAAGCCTAGCTTCTGGCCTTAATATTCCCGTGAAACGCATGCGCTGCAACAACTATGAGTGTATCTAAAAGTCAGGCTACGGTAGGCCCGGGTGCCTACATCGGGTTGGTGCTGTGGCTGGTGCTGGCCACTATCGGAACGGCGCACAGCCAAACCGACTCTTTGGGCGGCATTGCCAGCAAGTTCCGTCGTTATCAGCAGGCCGCCTTGCCTGAGAAGCTCTTTCTTCACCTCGACCGCCCCCTGTATCTGAGCGGGGAAATGATGTGGTTTAAGGTCTACGCGGTGGAAGGCACTTATTCGCGGCCTCTACCAGTAAGCACGGTAGCCTATGTGGAAGTGCTCGACAAAGCAAAACGGACAGTAGCGCAAGGTAAAATCCCTCTAAAGCAAGCTACTGGTCAAGGTTCTTTCTCCCTGCCGTCCTCTTTACCTTCAGGCACTTACACCGTTCGGGCGTACACCGGCTGGATGAAGAACTTTGGGCCCGAGCACTACTTTCAGAACACCGTTACGATAATCAATCCGTTGGTGGCTTCTGGTTCGGCAGCCCCGAAGGATTCAACTGCCTATGATGTGCAGTTCTTTCCGGAGGGTGGGAATTTGGTGCAGGGACTCAGCAGCAAAGTGGCCTTCAAAATCACCGCCAAGACGGGCACGAGCGTGGCCGCGCAAGGCAAGCTCTTAAACCAGAGCGGCGCGGTGGTGGCCACGTTCAAAACGCTACGCTCTGGGATGGGAAACTTCACGCTCGTGCCAGAAGCCGGCGCCACCTACACCGCCCTAGTTACAGTGGGCAAACAGGTTACCAAGCATAGTTTGCCGCGCGTGTTCGAGCAAGGCTACGTGATGCACCTGGAAAACAGCAGCACCGACCCGCTCACCTTAACGGTAAGTTCAACCGACCTGCAACCCGGCACTGTTTTCCTGTTGGGGCATTCGCGCCAAAAAGTTTCGGTGGCAACTCAGGGACAACTAGTTAACGGGCGCGCAACCTTTACTATCAACAAAAGCCAGCTGCTGGATGGCATTTCGCATTTCACCGTGTTCGATGCCCAGCAGAAGCCTTTATGCGAGCGGCTGTACTTTCAGCAGCCCAAGAAAAAACTTTCCATCACGGCCCGACCCGATAAAAACCAGTACTCTCTCCGCGACAAAGTGACGATAGCGCTAGCCACTGCTACTCAAGAGGCGCAACGCACCGGCGCTACTTTATCAATGGCCGTGTACCGCCTCGACTCGCTCACTACCGCTCCTACAACTGACATCAACAGCTACTTGTGGCTAACTTCGGACCTGAAAGGCGCGATTGAAAACCCGGAATACTACTTCACCGCTGCCAGCCCGGAAATTGCGGAAGCCGCTGATAATTTGATGCTAACCCAAGGCTGGAGCCGGTTTCGGTGGGAAGAGGCGCTTGCCACAACCCCGCCCGTTTTCCGCTACTCACCGGAGCTAAAGGGACACGTTGTGCAAGGGCGCATCACCCAAGCCGGCACCAACAGACCAGTGAAAGGGGCTATAGCTTATTTGTCGAGTCCTAGCCGCATCACCCAGCTCACCACCGACCGAAGCAACGAAGATGGCCTCGTCCAGTTTGAGATGAATCACTTCAATCAACCCAGTGAGATTGTGGTTCAACTTGATCCGCAGCAAGACAGCACCCACCGGATTGACATTCTGAATCCTTTTTCTCAGCAGTTCGCCCCTGCGCCCACGCCGCCTTTCATCCCCCTCACCCGTTTCCAGCAAGCTTACGCCAAGCGGCATTTTCAGACGCAGGTACAAACTATCTACTCCAAGAAGTACGAGAACCGCTATAATATACCGCCCGCCGACAGTATGGCATTTTATGGTAAGCCCGACGAAACCTACTTGCTAGACAAGTACACGCGCTTTAAAGTGTTGGAAGAGGTGATGCGGGAATACGTACCGGGCGTGGTAGTCAGAATTCGGAAAGATGGTTTTCACTTCTTGGTGGTTGATAAAGTCAACAAAACTATGTTCACTGAAAACCCGCTGGTGCTGCTGGATGGAGTGCCCATTTCCAACCTCAATAAGATGATGGCCATGGACCCTCTGAAAATCCGGAAGCTGGATGTAATTGACAGCCGTTACTTCCAGGGCATGGCTTTGTACAGCGGGATAGTGAGTTTTACCACGTACAAAGGCGACCTAGAGGGCTTCCCCCTCGATTCGCGGGTGTTGGTGCAGCAGTACGAAGGCGTACAGAACCAGCGGGAGTTCTACGCCCCCCGCTACGATACGCCCGCGCAAAAGCAAAGCCGACTACCCGATCTGCGTAACCTGCTGTACTGGAATCCGGCCATTACCACCACTACTGGCACCGACGCCAGCAAGCTGGAGTTTTACACCGGCGACCAGGCCGGACGTTACTTGGTGGTGGTGCAAGGTTTGTCCCCCAAGGGAGCTGCGGGCAGTGCTAGTTTCACGTTTGAAGTGAAGCAGGCGCTGTAGCCGTTTAATGCCCTGCCGAATTTAAACAACAAGGGCCGCAAGAAGAACTTGCGGCCCTTGTTGTTGTGCCTATTCTAGCACCACGCGTCGGGTCACGGGACCATCGGCGTAGTCGACGCGGAGCAGATACACGCCGGCCGGCAGATGCTGTACGGGCAACGTTAGCGCCGCTTTAGTTATCGGCTCGCTTAAAACAGTTTTGCCGAGGGCATCGAGCAACACCAATTTCTGCGGCTTCGCGGAGGCATCTAGGCTAAGGTGCAGTTGCTGCCGTGCCGGGTTGGGCCACGCTTCTAGCTGGGCCACGCTTTGGCGGCTACCGACTGCTAGCACGTTGGGAGCCGTAAAGCGGGCCAGTGACACGCGGGGCTGACCACCAATGGTGCTGAAACTCCCACTCACGACAAAGGACTCGTCGGGCTGCAATAGCAGGGCTCCAACGCCAGTCGGGACGGCGTTCAGGAAAGAGGCATCATGAGAGCCATTCGGATTTAGCCGGACGAGGGGCGTGTTGTTGCTCGCGCCGTTTATCGTCAAGAAACTACTGCCAACTAAAACTCGACCGTTGGCGTAGCGCGCCAACATCGATACCCCGTTGCCTGCTAACACCGGCGGAGTGTAGCTCATATCGATAGTCCCGTCGGGGTTGAGTTGCGTTAGGTGCGTGCGGGCCGTGCCGTTGTAGCTAGTGAAGAAACCACCGGCCAACAATTGGTTGTTCGGCAACAACAACAGCTTATTGACGGTAAAAGAAGCGGTGGAAGACCCCATTCCAGCAGCAAAGCTGTTGTCGCGGCTGCCATTAGCGTTGAGGCGAACCAGGCCGGGCGCTGTGCTTAAACCCGTTCCTCCTACGTAATGCTTGCCATCGGGCAAGGCAAGCAGACTAGCAACACTCCCCCCCAGAACACCTGCTCCCACCTGATTGGCATAGCTGGCATCAATGGTGCCGTTGGGCAACAAACGGTGCAGCGCACTATTATAGCCGCCCATATCAATGCGGCTTCCACCAATCAGAATTCCTCCGTCTGCCTGCACCACCAGCGCGCTTATCATGTTGAAAGAGCTTAGTGCGGATGTAAAAACCACAGGCGGCGCTGTGAAGGACGCATCAGCACTTCCGTCGGCTAACAAGCGGGCTACTACGGGTGAAACCTGCGCCTGACTCCCGACAGTAGCAAACGTACCTCCCAGCACTAAGCGCCCATCAGGCTGCACGGCAACTTGCCGAACCGGCCCATCAACGCCCGCTAGCTGGAACGAGGAGTCGAGCGTACCATCGGCGTTGAGGCGGGCCACGTTGCCGGCAGCTTGCCCATTGATCTGCCAAAAACGACCCGCAACAAGTAGTTTCCCGTTGCTTTGCAACTCCATATCATCGACACTGCCCCGCTGCGTAAGGGCCGGGCGCAGCGAGCTTATTGCCTGCGCGTTGTCGTTCACTTGCAGCAGGCTTACGTTGCGGATGGTGCCATACCGGCTGAAATCGCCGCCAATCAACACGTTGCCGTTCGACAAAACTTTCAAGCTATACACGTTGCCGCCCAGCTGACGCCGGATAGCAAACTGCGAATCGCGCTGCCCATTGGCCAGAAAGCGCGTTACGTACGTATCGCCACCTGTGCCACCATAGTCGGCAAAGCAACTGCTCAGGAGCACTCGGCCGCTGGCATCTACCACAAACTGGTCGCTATTCCAAGTACTGAAGCTCAAGCAAGTAGGCGCCGCAGACAAGTTAAATGACGTGTCCAACTGACCATTTGTATTGAGCCGAACAACCTGCTGAGTTGAAAAACTATAGCCGTGAACCAGAATGTAGTTGGTACGCGGGTCCAAGGCGACGGCCAAAACTTCAGCGCCAGTGGTTGTGGACGTACTGGATACGGGGTTGAACGTGGTATCCAGGGAACCGTCGGCGTTCAGCCGTAGCAACCCGCTGCGCCCCGTGTTGTTGTAATTCTGAAAGTTGCCACAAACCAGAATCTTCCCGTCGGGCTGCACCTCTACTCCCCGAACGGTCACTCCGCCAACATTGGCACCAACGAATCCGGCCCCTAAAGCTGTTGTGAAAGCTTGGTCGACACTGCCATCCGCATTCAACCGCACCAAATTATTTGTTGCCACTCCATTGAAGTTGGTAAAGCTGCCACTTACCAAGATTTTACCGTCGGCTTGCACCGCCACATCAGTTACCGTTAACGGCTGGATTCCACTTCCTACTGAAAAGTTTGCCGCCACGCTACCATCCGCATTTAACTTAGCGAGTGTGTTGAACTGCTGGCCACCTACTATAATGGAGAAGCCTTGCAGTAAGATTTGGCCATTGGCGAGTAGCCTGATCTTGAAAATGCTGGACTGGCAGGCCGCCGTATTCGTAAAGGCTTGGTCGAGCGTGCCATCGGCATTCAAACGTGCCAACCCCACGGCTGGGCTGCCGTTTACCTGCGTAAAGGTTCCGCCTACCAGGTACTTGCCGTCGGGTTGCTGGAGGGCATTGTACACGGTGCCCGATTGTTGAATGTCGATAGCGGCAAATGTTGGGTCGAGTGTTTGCGCACTTGCCGTCCGCCCTCCAACGCCGATTGTCACTGCAAGAAAAGCTGTGCGTAATAATTTTTTCATAGTTGAATTTGTTGCTGTTTAAATAAGCTGATCAGCAAAGCTAGCTCATTTCTCTGCCAGGTAGCAGTAGCTGTTTCTTACTTTTGTCCTTATATGACCGACTCTTCCCAACCCGCCAAGAAGTTATTCCTGCTCGACGCTTTTGCCCTGATTTACCGCGCGCATTTCGCCTTCAGCAAAAACCCGCGCGTCAATTCCAAAGGCCTCAATACCGGCGCTATTCTCGGCTTCACTAACACCCTGGTGGAAGTGCTGCAAAAAGAAAAGCCAACCCACATTGGCGTGGCGTTCGATGCCCAGAAGAAGACGTTTCGCCACGAGAGTTTTGCCGACTATAAAGCCCAGCGCCAAGCCATGCCCGAGGACATTGGCACGGCTATTCCCTACATCAAAAAAATCATCCAGGCCTTTCACATCCCCATTCTGGTCGTGGATGGCTTCGAGGCCGACGACGTAATCGGCACCCTGGCCCAGCGTGCCGAGGCGCAGGGTTTCGAGGTGTTTATGATGACGCCCGACAAAGACTACTGCCAGCTCGTCACCGAGAAAATTAAGATCTACCGGCCCGCCTTTATGGGCAACGCCGCCGAGGTGCTCGACGTGAACCACGTACTGCAACGCTTCGAGATTGAGCGGGTCGAGCAGGTGATTGATATCCTGGGCTTACAGGGCGACGCCTCCGACAACATTCCGGGCATTCCGGGCATCGGCGAGAAAACCGCCAAAAGCCTGATTCAGCAGTTTGGCTCGGTTGAGAATTTGATTGCCAACTCCGACCAGCTCAAGGGCAAGCAGCAGGAAAACGTGCGCAACTTCGCCGAACAGGGCTTGATGAGCAAGGAACTGGCCACCATCCACGTCAATGTCCCAATTGATTTCGAAGCCGACAAGCTGGTACTCGACAAGCCCGACGAAACCCAACTTCGCAGCCTGTTCGACGAGTTGGAGTTCCGGCAATTAGCTGCTCGCATTTTGAATGGCGGCGAGAAGGCGGCCGCAGGACCAGCAACCGCTGCTGACCGCGCAAACCCTCGGTCCAGCTCCCGGCGGCCGAAAGTGCCCGCCGGCCAAGCCAGCTTGTTCGGCAACAGCTCCGATGCCGCCGTAGCTATTGGGGCCGAGGAAGGCGAAACGGGCAACTTCGGCGCGCCCGCTGGGCCGCGTCTCACCCTCGCCGACGTGCCCCACCAGTACCACCTCATCGATACGCCCGAGCTGCGCGAGTCGCTGCTCAACTTCTTGCTTCAGCAAACCGAAGTCAGCTTCGACACCGAAACCACTGGTCTCGACACCATGACGGCCCGGCTCGTAGGGCTCTCGTTTTGCTGGCTGCCCGGCGAAGCCTATTACGTACCGGTTCCGCAGGACGACCACGCCGCGGCGCAAGCTTTAATTGACGAGTTCCGGCCGTTTTTCGACGCCTCGGGCATCCTCAAAATTGGCCAAAATATCAAGTACGACCTTACCATTCTGCGGCACTACGGCGTCGAGATTCAAGGGCCGCTCTTCGATACCATGTTGGCGCATTACTTGTTGGAGCCAGATATGCGCCACAACATGGACGTGCTGGCCGAGACTTACCTGCATTACACGCCCGTGGCCATCACCTCGCTGATCGGCAACAAAGGCAAAAATCAGAAAACTATGGCCGACCTCCCGCCGGCTGAAGTATCGGACTACGCCTGCGAAGACGCCGATGTGACCCTGCAACTCAAGCACGTATTCGAGCCGATGCTGAAAGAAGTGGGGCTGTTGGATTTGCTGAACGAAGTGGAAAACCCGCTGGTGCCGGTGCTGTCGGCCATCGAGTACGAAGGCGTGAAGATTGACTCCAGCGCCATGGGTGAGTATTCGGCCGAGTTGCAGGGCTACATTCAAGAAATCGAGCAGCAGATTTTCGCGGCGGCCGGCCAGGAATTCAATATTGGCTCGCCGAAGCAACTCGGCGAAGTTCTGTTCGATAAATTAGGCCTAGGCGGCGGCAAGATCAAGAAAACCAAAACCGGCCAGTACGCCACCGGTGAGGAAATCCTGAGCGTGCTGGCCGCCGACAACCCCGTGGCCGGCCTGATTCTGGAACACCGCCAGCTCACCAAGCTGCGCTCCACCTACGTGGAGGCGCTGCCCCAACTGGTGTGCGAACTAGACGGCCGCGTGCACACCAGCTTCAACCAGGCTGTAACGGCCACCGGCCGCCTCAGCAGCACCAACCCCAACCTCCAAAACATTCCGATTCGCACCGAGAAAGGCCGCGAAATCCGCAAAGCCTTCGTGCCCCGCGACGAACACCACGTACTGCTGGCCGCCGACTACTCACAAGTGGAACTGCGCATCATGGCCGATTTTTCGGGCGACAAAACCATGATTGAAGCCTTCCGCCTAGGTCAGGATGTTCACACTAGTACGGCCAGCAAGGTGTTTCGTGTGCCCTTGGATCAGGTGGATGGCGAGATGCGCCGCAAAGCCAAAACCGTCAACTTCGGCATCATCTACGGCATATCATCGTTTGGTCTGGCGCAGCGCATCGGTATTTCGCGCAAGGAAGCCACCGAAATTATTGAGACGTACTTCGAGGAATTTAGCGCCGTGAAGAAGTTCATGGACGAGAGCATCAATAAGGCGCGCGAGCTGGAATATGCCACTACCCTGCTCGGCCGCCGCCGCTACCTGCGCGACATCAATTCGCGCAACGCCACTCTGCGCGGCTACACCGAGCGTAACGCCATCAACGCCCCCATCCAAGGCACCGCCGCCGATATCATCAAGAAGGCCATGATCAACATCCACGAGTGGCTGCGCGACGAGAAACTGGCCACCCGCATGATCCTACAGGTGCACGACGAATTAGTGTTCGACGCCGTGAAAGAGGAAATCGACTACATCACGCCCAAGGTAAAAGAGCTAATGACTACCGCCCTGCTCCTCCCCCACGGCGTGCCGCTGGAAGTAGAAGTAGGCACCGGCAGCAATTGGCTCCAAGCGCACTAGATTGCAAGTAGTACCATAGGACAGCAAAAGCCCCGCTTCCAATAGCTGGAAGCGGGGCTTTTGCTGTCCTATGGTACTACTTAGCTGAAAAGGTCATACGGTTTACGGTAGTGACGCCGTTGCTCGTCTCAGATTCAGAAAGCACAAATTTAGTAGTGCTAATTTCCTCAATCGTACCAGTAAAGCTGTATTCAACACTTACAGATGAAGACTGAGAAGACTGATCAATGGCAATGGCCGTTAAGGTTTTATCGTTGTTTGTCAGTGCCCAGTTACCGTTGAAAGTCTGCGCCGAAAAACACTTCGATGCTCCTTCATCAGTGGTAAACTTGCTGTTTGCTTCAAACTTGTAGATGTTGTCTTTAGAGCAAGCAGGAGCGGAATCATATTCGTTGGTAGCATTTGCACTGCCTATCTTTTCGGTGTAAGCCGTGATAACCCAGCTTTTAGCCATCAATAACTCCGAGGTGGTTTTGGGAGCTGCATCTTCGTTTTTGTCGCCGCAAGAAGCAAAAATGCCCGTGAGGGCCAGGGAGGAAAGTAATAGTACTCGTTTCATAAAAAAGGTAGTGTGAAAAGATAAATATCCGGCCAAATACAGACCTAGCTATTCAATGATATAACGCACTTTGTAATAGCAGAAAAGAATCGACTCAACAAAGCTACAGATCTTAACAATATAAATATTCTAACTGTGCTCAATTTTAATTTCCACTTAAATTTTCTAGTTTATACATTATTGAATAACTATAAAATGCTTTTTATTTTATCCTAAAGCCCATTCAGACGAATTGGCAATACAAGCAATTGACAGCCAAGCATTATATTACCACAATAATTTATTGAACTTTACCGCTAAAAGCATTTGTAAAACGCACTGCTTGGGCAGCCTGTACCATATAACCACACCTTGAACGAAACACAAACCTCAGCAAGACCCAAGGCGTGGTAGCTACTTCGCGTTCTTCGCGACCACAAACATCCGGTCGCCGAAACGGCCGGTGAGTTGGTTGAGCCAGTAGGTAGGATACTGGCCGAGCAGTTTGCCTGCTTGCTCCACCGGGTTGCCACCTAACCGGATTTGTTGCGGTTTCTTGACGGGGTTCAGTAGATCCACAACCTCGAACTTGTGCTTGGCTAGCAGCTTACGAATAGTGGTAGGCGTGAATTCGTAGAGATGATAGGGCGGCAAATCCATGCGGCGCTGCCGACCGAGCATGCCATAAAGCGCAAAACCGGCCCGCATACTCGGCAAATTGAGTACGCTCGGCAAAGCCAGCACCAGCAAGCCGCCCGGCGCCAGAATGCGCCCGAACTTTGCTACCACCGCCGATGGCGACAGTAAGTGTTCCAGCACGTCACCTAAATACGCTAGGTCAAATTGGTTTTCCTGGAAATCTTCGGTGGTTTCGATGTTGCCCGTCACCACGGGTAAGCCCAGCTCGCGGCGGGCAAAGTCGGCGGCGTGGGCGGATATTTCCAGGCCGTGCGTTTCCCAACCTAGGCTTTGCAGACTTTTAAGCGTGTAGCCCGGCCCGCAGCCTACCTCCAGGTACCGGAAGCGGCGGCTGGGGTAGTGGCGCATCATGTAATCGGTGAACTTGTCGGCGCGGGGCTGGCTTAGGTCGAGGGCCGCGCCTTCCTCAATGAACTTGCGGTCCTGGGCCGTGCGGTCGTAGTTGGGGCGCTCGGTGAAGTACTCTTTGCCGTAGAGCCGCTCCAGTTGGGCCGGCGTGGGCTGCGGGTCCAGAAACACCAACTCGCAGTTTTGGCATTGCATGCCCTGCAAGCGCTGGCCTTCTAGGGTGTAATAGAAAGGGCGCGGCCGAAACGCCGTATGTCCGCATAAGTCGCAAGTGCGCATAGTCTCGAAATCAAACCAAGAAGCAAGTTCGCACTTATCTGCGAAACCCGCGGGTGGGCTTTGCCTGTTTACTAAGAACGTAAGTTGTTGGGATGAACTGTAAGGGCCAGTTAGCCCTCAGGTGCCTAGCGGCTAGGCGACGTATGGCACGGGCTACCGCGCCCGACTAGGCTGACCGTACGTAGGTTAAGCTTTACTTTGATACGAAAGGGCGTTAGCCAATGACAGTAGCAGACACCTTCACTTGTTTACGAAAGGTTGAATATGATTGATGTAGTTGTAATAGGAGCCGGCCCAGTAGGCTTGGCTTGCGCGCTGGAGGTGCAGCGGTGCGGACTGACGGCCGTGGTGATTGATAAGGGCGCTTTGGTGAATTCCATTATCGGCTACCCCACCAACATGGAATTTTTCTCGACGCCCGAGTTGCTGGAAATCGGGGGGCACGCCTTCCCGACTAGCAGCTACAAGCCCCTGCGCGAAGACGGCATCGACTACTACCGCCGCGTGGCGCAAACCGAAAACCTGAGCTTGCGCCTCTACGAACGAGTAACAGGCCTAGAAGGGGAACCGGGCAACTACGAAGTCGTGACCGAGAAAGGGCGCATCAATTGCCGCTACGTTGTAGTAGCGACCGGCTTCTACGACGTGCCCAACTACCTCAACGTGCCCGGCGAGGACCTGCCGCACGTTAGCCATTACTACAAGGAGCCCTACGCCCATGCGCACCAAGACGTGGTAGTGGTAGGCGCCAAAAATTCGTCGGCTAAGGCGGCGCTGCAACTGTTGCGGGCCGGCGCCCGCGTGACGATGATAATTCGGGGCGCGGAAATCAGCAATTCGGTGAAGTACTGGATCCGGCCCGATTTGCTGAACCG
Source organism: uncultured Hymenobacter sp. (assembly GCF_964242765.1). Classification (NCBI taxonomy): domain Bacteria; kingdom Pseudomonadati; phylum Bacteroidota; class Cytophagia; order Cytophagales; family Hymenobacteraceae; genus Hymenobacter; species uncultured Hymenobacter sp. The sequence goes on along the minus strand of NZ_CAXTBM010000023.1, from coordinate 51,265 downwards.
CATCAAGGAAGGCCGCATCAAAGCGCATTTCAACACCACCATTCAGCGCATCACGTCTGATACCTTGGAAGTTAGCACCCCGGAAGGCCCACTAACAATTCCGGCTACCTACGTCTACGCCCTCACCGGCTACCACCCCGATTTCAGCTTCCTAGCCGCCCTCGGCATCACCTGTGAGCTCGACGCCGCCCAAACCCCCACGCACGACGCTGAAACGCTGGAAACCAACCGTCCCGGCGTGTACCTAGCGGGCACTGTGTGCGGTGGCCTCAACACCAGCCGCTGGTTTATCGAGAATGGCCGCTACCACGCGCAAGTAATAGCAGCGCACTTGGCGGGTCAGCCGGCACCGGCTTTACCCGAGGTACTACAGCCAGTGCAGTTAACTCCGCAATCATAGTCTTAGCAAACTGTCATTCATAGCAAAGCCCGCCTCCAGTAGTTGGAGACGGGCTTTGCTATTTGGCAGAGACTACTAAGGAAATCTAACTCCGCGGTAATCAGTAGGATTCACCTGCGAGATGCTAGAACCGTATTTAGCATTGATGGCCTTAATCATTTCATTGGCTATAATGGCGTAGCCACGGGGCGTAGGATGCACCCCATCAAGCGAGAACAGGTTACCGGAAATGTAGCTGGTGTTGTTGGCAACTCCGTTGGTAACAATTCCCGATGCAGCAACACCAGCGAAGAACGCATTAGCATCGAAGATGGCTAAGCCTTTCTCGTTGGCTTTGGCTATGATAGCAGCGTTGAATGCGGTAGTAGCCGTGCGGACTAATGTTTGTTCTGTATCGTCCAGCACCAGCGTGCTAGGAATTGGGTTGCCAGAGCTGGCACCGAAAGCCTGGGCGGTATCCACTCCTTGCAACGCCAAGAACACGCTCAAGGTAACAGCCGGTGGCAGCGAAGGCCGCGCTTGGTTGTAGACATCTCGCCAAGCTCTGCCACCAGGACGATTAAAGAGTGCTAAGTACGGCGAAGCAGTTAACGTGAAAAGCTGGTTACCGTTGCCACTTGCGTCCCGGATAGTGTTGGTAAGAATAGTACGCCGTGTAGGCGGCATTCCCGCCGTGACGCTAAACCCACCGGTTGTAATAACAACGCCGGCCGCATTGCCGGCCGTCAGGCTGGCGCGGAACGAGGGCCCAACGGTCGTGAAGAATGGGATGTTGGTCACATCGGGAATGGTGGCAACCAATCCTTTTGCTCCGTTAGCCGTCAGCGCGTCGATGATTTTGTTGTTTCTGTCGGTGAAGACGGCAGTTGTTGTCAGAAAGCTTGCGCCTCCGCCCGCCGTAGCAAATCCTAGCACGTCGTTGTTGCCGAGCCAATTGGTGAAAAAAGTAGGATTTGACGCCGTCACGCGAGCTAAATACGTTTGGGCTGCCTGGGCATCAGGCGTGAGGCGCTCGAAATAAGGATTGCCCAAAAAACTACCATAACCAGCCGTTTCGATATCTGAAAGGCGGATACCAGGTACCCCCAAATTGTTCACCGGCTCCGTAAACTTCGTGTAGAGTGGGCGAGCAGCCGTAGCCCCTGAGCGCAACGCTAGATTAGTTGTGACGCTGGCCGTAATGGGTGAACCAGTGCTCGTAAAACCACTCAGGCGAAGATAGCCCGAACCGTTTTCCTGCCCGGTTTGAAACAGCGGTTGCACAAAGTCGCCACCGCCAGCAGCCCTAAACTGCCCAGCCAGTAAGTTAGGATAAGAGCTTAACTGTCCTTCCAGGTAGAGCCCTCCGTCAGATAAGCCAGCCGTGAGGGAGTTGCCAACGGCAATGTAGCGGGAGAAATCGGCGGAGCCGGCGCTCGGCGTAAAATCGTCCTCCAGGTCGGGTTGGCAGGCGGTGAGGCCCAGACCCATCAGCGCCACAACCGGGGCGTATTTGCGGAATAGAAAAGTAGTCATGAGGTGGGAAGCGAGGCGCGATTAGAAGTTGTAGTTCAGGCCCAGGCCCGGAATTACGATGTTGGTTTTGTAAGTGCCGGCAATCCGGTCGGTGGTGCCGTTGTTGAGCAGGTCCTGCGTGGTTTGGGTGCGCTTCTGGATAGAAACGAACTGGCTTGACAGATCCACGCCGAATTTGCCGAACGAGTACGAAGCCCCGAGTGTACCGCTGATACGGTCATTATCAGGCGTTTCGGGCGTCACGTAGCCGTCCTTCACCGGAGTCATGTCGTAGGAGCCGCCGGCCCGCACGGTTAGGCCGCTGGTAAGCTTGTATTGGCCGCCCACCCGAAACGTGAGGGCATCTTCGTAGAAACGCTTCGACTCGCTGAAGGTATTACCATTCACTTGCTTGTCGAAGTCGAAGCGCAACACACGGTATTTGCTCCACTCCACAAAGTTGGCATCCAGCCCGATGGTCAGGTTCTCGTTGGGCATAATACCGATACCGATGCTGGTAGTAGCGGGCAGGGGCAGCGTGGCGTCGAACTTGGTAGCTTCGAAGCGAGAAGCGAAGCTCGCCGACACGTTTGAAAAGGTCACGTCGCCGCCCTTCACTTGCGCGTCAATCTTGGAGCGGTAGCTGATGCCGACGCTCAACTTATCGGAAGGCTTGAAAAAGATACCTGCGTTGTAGCCGATCTTGTTTTCGGCTTTGCCATCTAGTTCGATGTGGCCGAAGGAATCAGGCAATGGGATGTCGCGCTGTAGATTTACGGAGCCGTAAGCCAGTATCATCAACCCCGCGCCGATGCTTAGCTTGTCGGTAATAGCGTAGCTGAACGTCGGCTGCACATAAATCGACTCCAGCGTAATGTCAGTAAGTGAGGTGCGGCCTTCCCAGCCGTTGGCGTACTGTAGCTTGCTGCCGAAAGGCGTGTACACCGCAATGCCCGCCCGGAATTTGCCTTCGGCTGGCCCAAAGCCTGCGTACAGGTTGAATGGCGTTACGGTACTATTACGAAGTTGGCGCTGCTGGCTGCCACCTTCCGCCACGAAAGCATTCCGGGCCAGCGTGGCATTTACACCCAACTGCACGCCCCGATCCTTCACCATAGCCAAGGCACCAGGGTTGTAGAACATGGCGGCCTGGTCGAGGGACAAGCCCACACCAACGCCGCCCATACCGTTATTCTTCTGCCCGGCTAGCGTTACTTGGTAGCCGCCCGCCGAAGCTGCCGTGCTTGAAAGCAGCACCCCCCCTGCGAGGAGTAAAAATTTGAAGCTCATATAAAAAGGAATGTGGGTGAGAATTTGGGGTTATGGCATTAAATGTATGCTAAAAAAACCAAGGATAGTAGGCTTGCCTAACAATTTTGAAACACACTTTATATAAATAAAAGCGTATTCTGCCGGCTCCGGAAAACCCGGCGCAGTAGAACAACAAGCTTCGTAAGTAGGCCCCAAACTATCAGCTGGCTATTCTTTGGCAATATTAGCACTGATAGTAGGATTGCCACCGACTGGTCGCTAATTGTTCAGTCTTGCTCGTTGTTGGTAACCTGCCGGGTGCGCAGGTCTAGCTGCTGACCAGCCACCAGCATATGCACGCGCAGATCTTGCCCGCTCACTGGCTCGCCCCGGCCGGCCCGCCCGATGTTATTGCCGCGCAAGTGGTGCGCATCAATCGTCATCACTACGCCGTCGCCAAACACTTCGGCCACCGTACCACCCCGAACAATAATGCCGGTTTCTTCTGATAAGCCCAAGCCCAAACAAAGCGGATGGGTTAGCAAGGCGTGCATCAAGCGGCCGAACCGGCCACGCTCCACGAAATGCTGGTCGATGAACAGGTTTGGCAGGAGCCCGAGGCCCCGCACGGTTTGAATCCCACCTTTGCGCAACGCCCGCCACCCGTAGCCTTCCACTAGCATATGGTCGGGCAGCGCGGCAGCGCCGGCGCTGGTACCCGCCACTATAAAAGTGGCCTCGGTACGAAAACGGTGCTTTAACTGGGTTAGAAATTCGGTGCCGCGAATGAAATCGGTGATGCGCTCCTGGTCGCCGCCCGTGAAGAACACGAGGCCCGCGCGGGCGAGGCGGCGCAAGGTGGCAGGCGCATCGGCGGGGTGCCGCTCGTTGAGCGGCAAGTGGCGAGCGGCCGTGCAGCCAAGTTCCCGAAAAGCTTTTTCGTAGGCCGCGGCCGTTCGGGCATGGTCGTGAGAAGCCGTGGTCAGGATTTCAACCGGCGTATCGAGGGAGGGCAGCATGTCGCAGAGCAAAGCCAGCAGGGCATCATCGTCGCCACCGCCGAGGGCAACGAGTGTGCCGAGTGGCAAAGCAGCAGGCGTCGATTGGGGCATGGGCAGCACGGGAAGAACGGCTCAAATGTACGGGCCGCCCGGAATTTTGGCTGGAATGCCTGCTGGCTCCTAAAGAATAAATAACAGAGCAATTTTTGAAGCTGCTTGAGCAAGCTGAAACTACACGAGGCAAGTTGATTGCTGGCAAGACAAGCGTTGCGCATCGCACACGGGCAGGATAGTGGGCGGCTCGCCTCGTGGCTCCGCCGTATGTGCAGAACAAACCACTTTTTCCAACGATAATGCTACTTATTTGCTGGACTGCGCCTAGGCAGCGTGAGCGTCGCAAACGGTAAGCCTGTCGGACGGCGGCTTTCGGCGCTACGGGTAGCTGGTATGGTGGGTCGGAAAGCGTAATCAATGTTGTCTGGCAAGCCCTTGGGCGCCGGAACCTGCTTCGCTGTGCGCCAAGCAATGGCTTCGCGTTATAGCCACTATTTTTCTGATGCGGTGCTGTTGAGCCGCGGAAACCCAAGGGAATCCGGCTATTTTTGCGCGCCTTTTGGTCACTAATTCCATCTGCCTAGCGAGACACTGCCCTTCTACTTTTCATGAATCAGAATCCGACCACCGAACATATTACGTCCCTGATTCAGGAGGGCGAGTTTTTTAAACTCAAGGAACTCCTCAAAAATTACGAACCGGCCGAGCTGGTGGAGCTGATTGAGGAAGAAGAAGAACGGGAGCAGCTTATTATTTTCCGGCTCTTGCCGCTCAAGCTGGCCACGCAGGTGTTCGAGTACCTGGACCTGGAAGTGCAAAAACACTTCCTCACCAACCTGACCCAGGAGAAAATTACCAACATCCTCAACGAAATGTCGCCCGACGACCGGACGGCGCTGCTGGAGTTCCTGCCCGATGATTTCGTGAAGGAACTGATTCAGACGCTCTCGGAGCCAGAGCGCAAGGTGACGCTGGAGCTGCTCGGCTACCCCGAATACTCGGTGGGCCGCCTGATGACGCCCGACTACATTGCCATTCGCGAGAGCTGGACGGTGCAGCAGGTACTCGACTATATCCGGCGCCACGGCGGGCAGTCGGAGACGCTGAGCGTGCTCTACGTAACCGACAACCGGGGCGTACTCATCGACGATATTCGTATTCGGGAGTTTTTGCTGGCCGACCCGCACAAGCAAGTGCGCGAGCTAATGGACCACCGCTACGTCTACCTTAAGGCTATGCAGGACCAGGAAGAGGCAATTGACGTGTTCCGGCGCAACGACCGGGTGGCCCTGCCCGTCGTCAACGACGAAGGGGTGCTGTTTGGCATTGTCACGATTGACGACATCCTCGATATCCGGGAAGAAGAAGACACCGAGGACATCCAGAAGCTGGGCGGTTCGGAAGCTCTCGACGAGCCGTATTTGGCTACCTCTATTTGGGGAATGGTGAAGAAGCGGGCCGGCTGGCTGGTTATTCTGCTCATCGGCGAGATGCTAACCACGTCGGCTATGCACCATTTCGAAGACGACTTGCAGAAGGCCGCGGTGCTGGGCTTGTTTATTCCGCTTATTATTTCGGCGGGGGGCAATGCCGGCTCGCAGGCTACTTCCCTCATTATCCGGGCCATGAGTTTGGGCGAGTTCACGCTCAGCGACTGGTGGCTGGTGATGCGGCGGGAGCTTCAGTCGGGTGTACTGCTCGGGTTGATTCTGGGCGTCGTAGGCTCGTTCCGCATTGTGCTGTGGGCCACCGTCGTCGACCCCGGCTACTTCGGCCCGTATTGGCAGCTGATTGCGGTTACGGTCGGCTTCTCGCTGCTGGGCATCGTGCTTTGGGGCGCATTGGCTGGGGCTATGCTGCCCATGCTCCTCAAGCGCCTGGGCCTCGACCCCGCCACGGCGTCTGCCCCGTTCGTGGCCACGCTCGTAGACGTAACGGGACTGATTATCTACTTCTCGGTGGCTACTATGGTGCTGAGCGGCACGCTGCTGTAGGGAGTAGCAGAGTAAGTCGTGCTGTCATGGCGAGGAGATGTGGCGCATCAAGCCAGGGGACGAGGCAATCCTTTCTCTAGTGCGCCAACCCTAGAAATACGACAAGCCCTCTACGTAACCATTCGTCGAGGGCTTGTCTGTTTAAGAAAGTCCTCGCTTTGAGAGGACAGATTGCTTCGTTCCTCGTCATGACAGCACGACCTACTCCGTTACTTTCTCAGCTCCCTACTACCGTAGAGAGGCGCTGCGTAATGGCTACGTGCTCCTTGATGGTGGCCAAGGCCAGGGTGGCAATGTGGCGGCCGTGCATTTCCATCATGTTGGTTTTGGCGGGGGCGGGGCTGGCGAGGTAGCCTTGGGTGAGGGTTTGCAGCAACTGGTGGGTTTGGAGCTGGGCGGTGATGTAGGCTTTGTCGAAGGCCGCGCCGGTGGCCGCTTTCATTTGCGTCATCATGGCTTGCGCTTTGGCATCCGGGGGCGGGGGCGTGGTGCCCAGGTCTTTCAAGATGCTGATCATGCCTTTAGTTTCTTCTAGCTCGAAACCCGCGAACTGCTTGGCATACGGATTAGTGGCTTGCGCAACAGCCAGTTGGCTACTCATCATCGACGTGTTGACTGGTCCCGCTACGGCCGCCCGAAACTGCGCCTCGGTGGTAACAGCGCCTGCTCCTTGCAAAAGCAAGCCCGAATCTTCGTCTTCGGCGAAGGTGAAGGACTGGAGCAGTGACGCCAAGGTGGACATACCGACGCCGAGCGTCAAGGTGCCTTTCACGGAGTTGGTCAGAAAATTCCGACGCGGAGTGGGTTCATTCAGTTTGTTCATATGCGTGTTTTTGAAAGGGTTGGAAAAGGATTTGCAGCGCTTCCTCTTGATAAGAAATCAAAGGCCGGCGCGTAGGAAATATAGTTCTAACATCAACGCAGACAGAAAGTTAAGTGCCGAGCTTACGTCAGACCAGCGCAAGCTCAACACTTGCAATCCATACTCAAGTGCTTGAGAAACCTGAACTTCGGGCTTGGCTTACACGGGTCTACGCCCAAGGGCTGCCGAACCAAGAACCACCGGAATAGCCTGCCGCCGGGCGCTTTGCGGGTGGACCGCAACGGAAAGCTTCGCGCCATTGGTCAACTCTTCCGCCGCCCCAAGCCGTATGTAGTAAACGCAAGCCGGCCAGAACCTACACGATGCCGTGCACCGACTGCTTTTTGTATATGATTGAAAATCTTCTCACGCGGCAAGAAGCCGACTTTGCCTGGCTCGACATCACTAGCCCCACTGCGGCCGAGCTGCAAGCCGTGGCCGAGCAGTACGACCTCCCCGACTCCTTGGTGCGCGACTGTTTGGAACCCACGCACCTGCCCAAGTTCGAAGCCACCAACGGCTTGAACTTCGTTATTCTGCGGGTGTTCAGCATGCCCGAAAACAGCCAGGCCGACACCATCCAGGAGCTCACCACCAAGATTGCTATTTTCTACACTTCCAAATACTTAATTACGGTACACCGGCGGCCTCATCCGGTATTAAGTGCCCTGAAAAATGTAGCCCGCGCCCCCGGCGAAGAATGCGACTCGCCCGTGGAGGTGGCCATTCATATTGTGCGCTATGCTCTCAATAGCTATGTGCAACCCGCCATGCTCCTTACGAAAGAGCTGGACGACTACGAAACCGAAATATTCCTGAAGCAGGAAGTGCCCAATGCCCTCCAAGGTCTATACTTTCTGAAACGCAAGGCCTCGGCCGCCAAACAGTTGCTCTTGCTCACGCGCGACATCCTGATCATGCTGCGGCGGCAAACGGCGGCCAATACCACCGATAGCACGCTGCTGCAAGACACGCAGGATTTGCAAGTGAAAGTGGAAACCCTCTATCAGCAACTCGACGGAGGCGCTACCAACCTTATGAACCTGTACCTCTCGTTGTCGTCGCAGCGCACCAATGAGGCCATGCGGGTACTAACGGTATTCTCCGCTTTTTTCCTGCCCCTCACCTTTATTGCGGGTATCTACGGCATGAACTTCGAGTACATGCCCGAGCTAACCTGGAAGTTTGGCTATCCGGTAGCCATGGTGAGTATGGTGGTGATATCCGTCGGGATTTATATGTGGTTCAAGCGCAAAGGCTGGATTTAACGTTCGTGTTCAGAGCCTTTAACGCCGCTGGTATGCTGCTTTTTAACTTTTCGCGCCGAGGCGTTGCCCGTCGGCTCCTATTGCTAGCCCAGTTAATGGCTGTCGGCGGGTGGCTGGTAGGCTGCGCTGCGGTGGGACACCTGCCAAATCTGGAGCCCGGCAACTACCAGTTTTTCCGCACCAATGACCCGGCTCTGGCGGCTACTATCGGTAAGGAGCGAGCCGTGTATGTGGAGCAGAAGCATGATTCCCTGGCGTTTCTCTTGCAGCCGCCGAACGGTACGCCGCGCCGCTTCAATTATCCGTTGCACCGGGGTCAGCACGTCATTTTGCTGGATGGCAAATTTGACCTCGATGTCTTTACCATTCCTTTCAAAGCGCGTCCGCCCCAGGGGCCCGTACCCGTGCAGCTCAATACCAACTTCAACGCCGCGCTTTATTTCGGCCGCCGCCTCGATTTCTACCACGTCAATAGCCGCCTGTTGCTGAATGGTCAGCAGCAACCGCAGGTCCGGACGGTAGGCTTAGGATACGGGCTGTTCACAGGCCTGGGCTCCACCATCATCAACCCCGATGTTACCAACCAGCAAGCCCGCATAGCTGAGTATGAAGGCTTTGTGGTACACGTTGGGGCCGCGGCTATTTATGATGCTCGCATTTTCAACTTGGGGCTAGCCATCGGGGCCGATCAGCTACTCGGCCCCGATGGCCCCAACTGGGTTTATCAGCGCAAGCCTTGGTTCGGCGTATTGTTCGGGTTGGATTTAAATTGAGAGTTGCTAATCAAACCAACAGGAATATTCACTCTTAATGCGTCTTGGCGTGTATTGCCGTTGCCAAACTACCCGTCATGCTGCGCGGAGTGGAAGCATCTTGCCAGGGTAGTAAACCCTAACGCTTGCGCACCGATTCGAGCGAGATGCTTGGGCGAGCGGACGCCACATCAAGCAGGGCACTTAGCTTGGCAACACCCGCGACGGAAGCTAAAAATTCAGCTTGCCCCGATTCGCCTTTTTCTCGCCGTGCTTTTTCTTGGATTCTAGCCGCTGACGAACGGCGCCTTTGCTTGGCTTGGTGACTTTGCGGGGCTTGGGTTTGTGCAGAGCTTTGGCTAGCATCTCATGAAACTTACGCAGCGCAATTTCGCGGTTGCGCAGCTGGCTCCGGTCTTCCTGGGCTACCACCAGCAGTTTGCCTTCCGCCGTGAGCTTCGAGGCGAGCTTTTGTTGCAGTGTTTGCTTCTGCTCGTCGGAAAGCAGTTCGGAATCCATTAGGCGGAAGCGCAACTCCACGCGGGACTCCACTTTGTTCACGTTCTGGCCGCCAGGACCACTGCTCCGGCTGGTTTGAAACTCTAGTTCGGGTAGGAAATCAGTAGCGGGAGGCAGCATTCAGCAAGCAATAATAGATGCGCGAAAGAGCGGAAGATATAGAACACAAGGCACACTTGCAGATGTGACAGGATTCACAAGCCGCTTGTCCTTCCGACCGGAAGGAGGAATCTGAGTGAAGTCTTTCAACGAATCAAGTCAGATTCCTCCTGCGTCGGAAGGACAAGCGGCTTGTGGGTTATACAGCAACGAAAAGCCCCGCCAAGAGCGCACCACTACGTGCCACTCCCAACGGGGTTTCGTGTATTTGGAAGCGGACCGCTTTACAGCTTGCCGTCCATTTTCTGCAATTCTTTGTACGTTTTCTGCGACTGAGCGTACTGGCGTTCCACTTCCAAACGTAGAGGCCCGGCCAAAGTATTGTCGCTGAGAGCTTCTTCGTAGGCTTTTATGGCCCACTCTTCCCCGTAGATATTAGAACCCAGGATGGCTTTTTCATCGGCGCCCGTAACGGCAGCTTTCGTGTCCATCCAAGCTCGGTAGAGCTTGCCTTTCAACGTAGTGCCGCTTTCCTCGCTCCCCTCCTGCTGGCGCAGGTACGTGTTGAGCTTAGTAGCGAACTTCTGGCTCTGGCTTACGAGCTGCTTGTAATAGCCTTGCAGCTTTGCGTCCTGGCTTTCATCAACGGCGCGCTGGTAGCCTTCAATCCGGTCATTGACGAAAAGCAACAACTCGTGCAAAGTGGCCGCTTGCCCAGTTGATTTAGACTTGCGGCTGCGCACTGCCAGATAGCCTACGCCCGCAGCTAGCAAAGCCCCACCAACAACTTTCTGCGTGGTACTGAGCTTGTTGACCTTCGACAAAGCGCCGGTGCCAGCATCTTTGAGAGACTTTGGCAGTTGAATCTGGGTGAGCATGTCGCCCATGCTGCCCTGGTTCAGCCACTGCTTGGCTTGATCGACCAGTTTCCCAGCACCGTTGCTGTCCGAGGTATTATCTGAATTGGCGTGACTAGCGTTGAAAGAGTCGTTGCCGGCTGAATTCGGTTGCTTAGGTTGTTTCATGGTGGAGATGCGTGAGATAAGATGACGTAAAACTCTTGCGCCATACGCTGTTCGGCCTCAATGAGTTAGGTTGAGCTTGCATTAAATGGTAACAAATTCATCACAATCGCTTCACAGTTAAGCCGGTGGGCTACTTCATATTATTCGCAAGACCACCCGCTGGGTTTGGCTATTAGCTCTACCCCTCCTACTGCACCAAGGTGTGCCAGCAACCCGCTTCACCACTCACAAAAGTTTCCACAGCAACCAGCCCAGCAGTCCACTCCGGGCGGTCCAGGCCAGGGTGCGGACCCAGTTGGTGCGCACCAGCCCGTCGATGGCCACGTAGTCGTAGCCGTGGGCCAGGCGATTGTGGAACGGCACGGAGATAAAGAAAGTGGCCGCCCAAATCAGCAGCACCAACGCTAGGCTCCACCACACGGCCGTGCCTAGTGCGCGGCCCTGCCAGGCCAGCCACGCCGCCAGCCCCAGTTCCAGCACCATCGGGGCCATTACCACCCAACCGATGCGGTTGGAATGCTGCTGGTGAAAGGCTACGAACTTATCGGGAGCCACCTGGGCGAAACTCGGATAATGCACCACTTGCACCGTCCAGATTAGGCCCGTGAGGTAAACAGCCAGCGCGAAATTGAGGAGTAAGAGCAGCTTGAGCGACATAGTATGCAACCTAACGGACGTTTTCGGTACCTGTTAGCGTTTCCTAGCTGATTCATTCGGAAACTTCTACCGGGCTATACGGTCCAGTTCAGCGTGATTCGGCGAAAACCTAGCTGGTCTGCCAAAGACCTGTTAGGTTACAGCTATGTTTAGTTCAACTCTCCCTTTCATGAAAACCTTTCCTTTGCGCCCCTGGCTGCTAGCCGCCCCGGCGCTGCTCCTGGTCTTGGCCAGCTGCCAGCCGGGTAACAAACCCGGCGCCGGCCAGCCCGACCTGGTTCAAGCCAACCTCGACACTACCGTGCGCCCCGGCGACGACTTTTTTATGTACGCCAACGGTACTTGGTTGAAGAAGCACCCGATTCCGGCCTCGGAAAGCAGTTGGGGTATTGGCAAGGAAGTGCAGGACGAAGTGTACGCTCGGCTGCGGACCCTCAACGAGGAAGCTGCTAAAACCAAAGCCGCGGCCGGCACCACCCAGCAGAAGATCGGGGACTTTTGGGCTACCGGCATGGACTCGGTAACAACTGACAAGCAAGGCATTGCGCCGCTCAAGCCGGAGCTAGACCGCCTCGCCGCCCTGCGCACTCCGGCCGATGTGCAAGCCGCTATTGCCCGCCTGATTCCGCTGAACGTGAATGCCCTGATTGGCCCCTACGTGAGCCAAGACAGCAAAAACAGCGAGAAGATGGCGCTCTACCTCTACCAGGCCGGCTTGGGCTTGCCGAACCGCGACTACTACTTCAACAAAGACAAGCGCACGGCTAATATCCGCAAAGAGTACGGCGGGCACGTAGCCAAGATGTTGGAGCTGATGGGCGAAGATGCCGCCACCGCCCAACGCCACAGCGCCCAAATAGTGAAGCTGGAAACCGCTTTGGCTGGTTCGTCGCGCAAGCTGGAAGCCCTGCGCGACCCGTACGCCAACTACAACAAGATGGCCGTGGCCGACCTCAACAAGCTCACGCCTGGCCTCGACTGGAAAGCGTGGCTCTCGCAGATGGAGCTAGCCAAAGTGGATACCGTGCTTGTGGGCCAGCCCGAGTTCTATCGCGAAGCTGGCCGCCTGCTGCGCACCACGCCCGTCGAAGACTGGAAAGCCTACTTGCAGTGGCAGCTGCTGCACACCTACGCCGACTACCTCAGCCGGCCCATCGACAACGAAAACTTCCGCTTCTACGGCACCGTGCTACAAGGTCGCAAAGAGCAGCGTGCCCGCTGGAAACGGGTGCTTGATGAGGAAGAAGATGCCATGGGCGAAGCCTTGGGCCAGTTGTTTGTGAAGGAATATTTCTCGCCCGAAACCAAAGCCCGCTACGCCAAGCTAACCGAGAACGTGGTAGCCGCTTTCCGCGAGCATATTCAGGCCCTGACCTGGATGAGCGACTCCACCAAGCAAAAGGCGCTGGTGAAGCTCACCAAAATCACCCCGAAAGTAGGCTACCCCGACAAGTGGAAAGACTACTCGGCGCTGCAAATCAACCGCGACTCGTACGCAGCCAACATGATGCGTGCCAGCCAGTGGCGCTACCGCTACGAGCTTAACAAGCTCGGCAAGCCCGTCGACCGCACCGAATGGGGCATGACGCCGCAGACGTACAACGCCTACTACAACCCGAGCAACAACGAAATTGTGCTGCCGGCCGCCATCTTCGCCATTCCCGGTTTGCAAGATGCCAACGCCGACGACGCCATCATCTACGGCTACGCCGGGGCCTCCACCATCGGCCACGAGCTTACCCACGGCTTCGACGACGAAGGCAGCCAGTTCGATGAGAAAGGCAACCTGCGCAACTGGTGGAGTAAGAAAGACCGGGCCGCTTTCCAGCAGCGCGTCAACCAGATTGTGCGCCAGTTCAACGGCTACACCGTGCTGGATTCCTTGCACATCAACGGCAAAGCCACGGCCGGCGAAAACATTGCCGACCTCGGCGGCATCGTCATTGCCCTTGATGCCTTCAAGAAAACCGAGCAGTACAAGAAAGGCGAGAAGATGGGCGGCCTCACGCCCACGCAGCGCTACTTCTTGGGCTACGCTCTGGGCTGGCAAAACCACCAGCGCGACGAGGTATTGGCCCAACGCATCCTCACCGATGTGCACTCCCCGGCCAACTACCGCGTCAACGGCCCCTTTGCCGACGTGCCTGCCTTCTACGAGGCGTTCAACGTGAAGCCCGGCGACAAGCTCTACCGCCCCGATTCCGCCCGCGTCACCATCTGGTAGCCCACATGGAGCCCCCACTGACACCCGGCGAAACCAACCTGAACGCACTGCTCCGCACGATGGAGCCCGTGCTGCACCCCGAGGTCTACGTGTTCTGCACGGTGCCCCCGGGCCACTTGCTGTTGCAGATTACGCCCGTAGCCACGTTTCGCGAAGCGGAAGGCCTGACGCTTATTGTGTCGGCAGTTGAGGCGGCGCAGGCTGGTTTAGCGGCGGTGTATCCTTGCCGCTGGATCACGCTCAACGTGCATTCCAGCCTGGAGGCGGTTGGTTTTCTGGCGCGCATCACCAGCCAACTGGCGGCTCATGGCATCAGCGTCAATCCCGTATCGGGCTACTACCACGACCACCTGTTTGTGCCAGCGGAACGCGCCGAGAAGGTAATGCAACTCTTGAATGAGTTGCGCGGGTAATTCGCTCGATATTCTTGAAAAGCCGCTTTCCTATTGGGAGCGGCTTTTCTTTTTATCCTTGCCAATACTCACCTCATCTCACTGCTCGACAGGGAAGTACAGGACGCAGTGCTGCCGACAATGCAATAGAATTGAATTCCACTCTCGGTTTCGATTCTTACTATGAAAAGAAGTTTTCTCCTGATTGTTACCAGCCTGGTATACGGCTTAAGCACCACGTGGGCGCAGCAGCTACCGAGCAGCCAAGTTATACCGGCAACCCGCCCGGCCTCATTGCCGGCTACTATTCTGGTTCCGGCGTCGGATTTTTTGCAGGAGATACCGAAGGGTAACATTATTGCGGATGCCGATGCGCTGAAAGCGCCTTGGTTGTTCAACAACACGGCGTTGGTGCTGAAATCGGAAACCAACTTGATGACGAAGGTGACGGTGACGGAGCCGGGTACGTACTATTTGTATGTTCGGAGCCAGGGCGAGAAAGGCACGGGCTTCAAGGTGGCGGTCAACGACAAGGTGACGGCCGCCAGTTTCGGGCAGACACCGCTGAGCTGGCAGATGGGCGGCACGTTCAAGTTGCAGCCGGGCGCGGTCAACATCAAAGTAACCCGCATCGACAGCGGCCCCGCGTTTGACTTGCTGGCACTCAGCAAAAACGCCAACCTGCGCGAAGCCGATGTGCGGCCGTATCAGCTCCCCGATGACGTGAAGCTGCTGAAGGACTATAGTATTCCGCTTTCTAACGCGGTAAAATTCGGGGACGTAACGGGTGACGGCAAAACCGATTTCATGGTGCTGGAGCCCAACTTCTCGGCCCACGTTTTCGATAACGACGGCAAGGAGCTGTGGAGCTACCAAGCACCGACCGAATACACCAAGGAACGCTCGGAGTTTGAAGCGCCCGGCCTGGTGTGGGACTTCGACCGGGACGGTAAGGCGGAAGTGGTGCACTGGCGCCAGCTGGCAGGCCAGGAATACCTAGTGGTGGCCGACGGCCGCACCGGCAAAATCAAGCGCCAAACGCCGTGGCCCACTCAGTCCCTACCTCACGTCTACAACAACTTTCGGCTGGCCATCGGCAAGCTGCACAAAGATGGACCTAACGACGTGGTGGTGTTTACTGATACGGGTGGCACCATCACTGTCTGCGCTTACACGCCCGAACTCAAGCAGCTTTGGAAGCACACCGAAACCCGCAAGAAAGACAACCTGGGCCACTACGTCTACCCCGTCGACCTGAATAAGGACGGGCTTGACGAAGTGCTGGTGGGCACGCTGTTGCTCGACAGCAAAGGCCAGAAACTATGGGACCGGTTCGACCTGCTCCCCGACAACCACGACCACGCCGACAGTTACAAATTCGGCGACGTGAACAACGACGGCCAACTCGACATCGTGACGGCCAACAGTGAAACGGGCGTGTTCGTGTACGAAGCCATGACCGGCAAAATCATCTGGCAAAACACCGCCGAACACAGCCAGCAGCTTGCCGTGGGTAATTTTCTGAAAAACGTACCCGGCCCGCAGGTGGTGATAGGCGGCCGCACCTACGGCAACCGGACCATCGGCGAGCCTTACCTATCCAGCCAGCTTTATTGGTTCGACAACCAAGGCAACTTAATGAAGAAGTGGCCCGGCAACCCCATCAACGGCAACCCGGACTTCGTGCGCGGCAACTGGCGCGGCGACGGGTCCACGCAGCTGTTCTGGCACAAGTTCCGCCTCAACGAGGCCGGCACCGGCGAGCTGTACTTCCCGGATCCGGTGTTTCACATGTTTGATTTCATGGGCCAGGGCGCCGAAGAAGTGATAACGCTAGCCCGGGGTCGGCTCCGGGTGTACGGCAGCCGCCAAGCCCGCCACAGCAACCAAGACGCCAAGAAAAACCGCGACTATCTGAAAAGCACCGTCGTTAACCACACGCATTACTAGGGTCTATCTAAGTAGGACGCTGTCTTTCCGGCACCGGAGGAATCTGGCTACGATATAACTCGAATTCCTCCGGCGCCGGAAGGACAACGCTGGAGTAGTCTGGCAAGCCGAACCAGGCCATAAACTACAGCCAGACAACTCTTTGTCACATGATTATGTGATATAGAAAAGAGCTGGTAAACAAGTAGCCCATGCTACCTTCAGGTGAAGCAAACACCGGATACGCATGAATACCAAGCTCCTTCTTTCACTGCTTTGTTGGTTGATGGCCACGCAAGGCATTGCTCAACCAGAATCCGACGCAGGAGAATGGAAAACGTGGGTAATTCCGTCGGGGGAGGCCTACCGGCTGCCGCCGCCGCCATCGGCCAAGGCCACCCGAGTTGAGGTGCAAAGCTTACTGAACTTAGCTCAACGGCGTGACTCAGCGGACATGCAACTTGTTCGGTATTGGAGTGCGGGCGCGCCGGGCTACCGCTGGCAAGCTATTATAGACAACCTAACGACCGATTTAGGAGTCGTGGCCCGCACTAAGCTGCTCGTCAACGTTGCTATCTACGATGCCACCGTGGCCGCTTGGAACACCAAGTATGCGTACCGGCGGCCCCGGCCAACTGCGAAACACGCCCAACTAGCTGCTTGTCTACCTACTCCTGACAGCCCCTCTTACCCATCGGAACACGCGGTGGCAGCGAGTGCCGCCGCCGAAGTGCTGGCTTATTTGTTTCCTGCCAAAGCCGATTCGCTCCGGCAACTAGCCAACGATGCCGGCCGCTCACGGTTGTTGGCGGGGGTGGCTTATCCCAGCGACGTAGAGGCCGGCATGGCGCTAGGGCGGCGCGTGGCTGCCGCCGTCATCGAGCATGCCAAAACCGACAGTTGCGACGCTGTTTGGAAGGGCACTATGCCTACGCAAGCCGGCCTCTGGCACGACAAACGCCCCCCTATGGGTGCCATGCAGGGACACTGGCGGCCGTTCGTCTTGGCTTCGGGCCGGCAGTTCCGGCCTGGCCCGCCACCGGACCCGGCAGCGGGCATGAAGGAATTGAAAGAGTTTAAACGCACGCCTGCGGCTATTTTCCGGGCCTTTTATTGGGCTGCTAATACCTATTGGAATGAGGAAACCGACCGGAAGCTGTTTGAAACTAATCTTTACCTCAATGCGCCCCGCGCGGCTCGCGTGTATGCGTTGTTTAGTATAGCAACCTACGACGCCAGCATTGCTTGTTGGGACACCAAGTATACCTACTGGTACATCCGCCCTTATCAGTATGATTCCACTTTCGTATGCGCGTTGCCTGGTACCCCGCCCCACCCGAGCTACCCCTCCGGCCACGCCACCATTTCCAACGCCCGCGCAACGGTGTTGAGCTACCTATTTCCCGAAAACAGGATGCTGTTTCAGCAGAAAGCCAAGGAAGCCGCCGAATCGCGCTTCGAGGCCGGCCTCCATTTCCGCATCGATAACACCGTGGGACTGGAAATGGGCGAAAAAGTAGGCCTTGAAGTAGTGAAGCGGGCCCGCCAAGATGGGGCCGATACGCCGAAGTTGGCTAAGCGCTAGGCAACTGGTGGGGTTGAGGCGCGCTTAGCGGTCCATCGTTCTGGCAGACTCAGCTCTGTATTTTGCCAAGCTTGCGGCGGCCGATTTGCGCACTTTGTTTTGCAACCAACCCGACCAGCCCAGTAGCCAACCCACCGGCCCCAATGCCTGCCGCGCCCAGCGCCAGAAACTGAACTGGTCGTGGTGGGTGCGAATAAGCCCGTCTTGGAAGGTGAAGCGAGCTTGAATGTGGTTGTGTACCAAACGACCGGTTTGGGAAAACGTGTAGTGCGCATCCCAAGTGACAGTGCCCTGCTGCTCGTTGGCTTGAATGTCGTTGTAAGCTAGGCGCATATCCTTGCCCTGCTCGCAAAGCATGCGCCACATCTTGCCTATCGCCTGGCCCTGCAACTGAAAAACAGCGTCTTTGAACGTGGCTTCAGGGTGATAACAGGCGGCCATGCCAGCATGGTCGCGGCGCTGAAAAGCTTGGTAGAAGCGGTGCAGAAGCTGTTCATGTGCGTGCATGGCAAAGACGGAAAAGCGGCCGTAGCCCGGTCATTGTCGGAAACCTAAAGCTGCACAAAAAAACAAGGCCCACCGCATATGCGGTGGGCCTTGTTTTCAGCTAGGCAAGCAGGAGGTGGCTAAGCTGGCTAGGCGGCCGAAGCCCCCTGAAAGGCTGGGACAAACACCGTTTCAGCGAATTCCTGGAGTGTGGTAGGGCTGGTAGCAGCAGCAGTGCGCTCCTCTTTCACCATCACCTTTTCCTCGTTCATGTTGCGGGTCATTTCGTCGTAGAGGTTGGCCATATTTTCGGAGAGGCCGGCTTGCAGCATACCCTGCTTGGCTTGGTCGTAGGGAAACTGCACGTACGGCAAATCAGGACGGCCGATAACTTGGCTAACCACTTGGGCTACCTCCTGCATGGTGTAGTTCTGGGGGCCGAGCACGTAGTGTACCGAGCCAGGTTCGAAACCTTGGGTAAGCAGTTCGGCGGCTTTGGCGGCAATATCCTTGGTGGCTACCATTGGGAAGGAAAGATTCGGCCGCATGGCAGAACCAATGATGCTCATGTGCTGAATGAGGCCGATGTTGCTTAGCAGGTTTTCCATGAAATAAGCTGGGCGCAAGTGTGCTACTTGCAAGCCGTCGATGGCATTGAGGCGGGCTTCCTGGTGGTACAAGCCCAATACCGGACCGGTGCCAGCCGGCTGGTCGGCACCGATGCTACTTAGGTGTACAGCTTGTTTGAGGCCGGCGGCCCGCACGGCTTGCGCTATACTCTCACCCACCTGGCCCATGTGCTCTAGCACGTTGGGAGCCGTTACGTTGGGGGGTATCATGAGAAAAGCGGCGTCCGCGCCTTGCAGGGCTTCAGTTAGCGAAGCAGTGTCCTTCAGGTCGCCGGCTTTGATAGTAGCCCCAGCGTCGCGGAGGGCATCGAGGCGGTGGCTGGGGCGGGCCACGGCCGTCACGCGGTGGCCTTGTTGCAGCAGGGTATGCGTGAGGGCCGTACCGATGTTGCCGGTGGCGCCCGTGATTACAATGTGTTTCGACATGGAATGCGTTGCTTAAAGTGAATAGCCTGTAAATCAGCAGCTTCAACTACCTGCTCGGCGGCCGACTACTACTACAAAGGAAAGTTGCTACCTTCCCTTTAAGCAAGTACCTACCAAAAAGTCAGCTACTTACTTTTTCCACAGAATCACTGATAATCAGGCACAAATATTTTCATGCAAAAGCAAACTAAACAGCAAGCCGCCGAAGTACTATGGCAAACTGCCACCGAGTCCACGCCCTTCGACTTCTGCCCTGTACGCACCACGCTCAATGTGCTTGGCGGGAAATGGAAACTGCTTGTTCTCTCCTACCTCTTACAAGGCACTCGCCGCTACGGCGAACTGCGCCGCCTCACGCCCGAAATCACCGAGAAGATGCTGATTCAGGAGCTGCGTGAGCTAGAGCAGGATGGCATTGTGGAGCGCACCGTGTACCAGCAGGTGCCGCCCAAAGTGGAATATACCCTCACCGAGCGAGGCCAGCGCGTCAGGCCGCTACTAGAAGCCATGACCACTTGGGGGCTGGATTATTTGCAGCGGGAGGGGTGTACCGTTCCGCTGTCGGCCCCGAGTAGCCAGATGGCCGCCGTGCAGCAGTAGCCGCCGGTGCTTAAAGATTTATTTTCAATCAATTGCGTTACTAGGCAACGGTTGCAAGTGAGCCTACATCTTTCCATCCAGATAGCTCACTTTTAACTAACCACTTGCCATGAAGACTTTGCGCAACTTTCTCTCTCCAGTTTTTGCCGGCGCGCTGTTGCTGTCGGGTTTTGTGGCCACGGCGGGCCGCGAAACGCGCCAAGTAGCCAGCTTCAACCAAGTGACCTTGGCTGGTTCGGCTACGGTAATACTCGTGCAAGGCAGCCCGCAGAAGGTGGTGGTAGACGCGGAAGCCGAAGATCTTTCTCACCTCGAAACCACTGTCAGCGGCGAAAAGCTGCGCATTGGCACCAAACAAGAGCAAGGTATGAACTGGTCTAACTACCGTTTCAAAGGGCCCGTAACAGTGTACGTTACGGTGCCCTCCATCAGTGCTTTAACGGTGAGTGGTTCAGGCAAAATGAGGGCAGAGGATGGCGTCAAAGCCAAGAACTTAAACTTAACCGTGAGCGGCTCGGGCCGCATGGAACTAGGTGAAGTGCAGGCCGACGACTTGGAAACGGCCATATCCGGTTCCGGCGACATTTCCATCAGTGGCGGCAAGGTACCGCGCCAAGACGTTAGAATCAGTGGCTCGGGTGGGGTGCAGGCCACCAAGCTGCGCACCGAAAGATGCAACGTACGGATTAGTGGCTCCGGCAACTGCCGCGTAAACGCCACCCAAACGCTGGAAGCTAGCATAGCTGGCTCCGGCAACGTGTACGTAACAGGTGGCGCCAAAGTCAGCAGTTCCACTGCTGGTAGCGGCCGGGTGCGCCAGGAGTAGTAAGTAGTTGCGGGCAGTTAACCCGCAAGGAGAGAAACAGAGAGGGGTTCCCGTTGCGTGAATTGCGCAACGGGAACCCCTCTCTGTTTCTCTCCTTGCGGATTCGTTTTTTATTCGACAATCATTTTTTGCGTACCTGTTCCGTTATCGGTTATCAGGCGCAGCATGTACATTCCAACGGGCAGGTCAGACACCGACAGCTTAACTTCTTGCTGCACGAGGCCCGGTACTGCCTTCTCGTAGCAAATCCGACCGAGGATATCCACCAACTGAAGCTGGCCGGCATCTGCCTGGCTTTGCTTTATATGTACCGTAAAGGCGCCATTGTTTGGGTTGGGCGCAACCGTCAGGGTATGAATATTCTTCTGGCTGGCTACTACAGACTGTGGTATAGGGCTAACAGCCGAGCAGAAGGCCGAAGCAGGAACTACTTGCCGTGCGACGTTGGCATTCGTGCTGGAATATTCTAAAACCAGCACATTGCTGCCGATTCCTTCGCCATAGTGCAGCAAGATGTCATGGAATCCGGCGGTTAAGGTAACCGTAGCTGTTTCCGTTAGCGCACTATGCTGGCCCCCATTGTTAATCAACGCATCTGCGTTGATGGGAGTGGCCTGCACGGCCGCGTTGTCGAGCCAGAGCCGGGCCCCGTCGTCCGCCGTTAGATAGAACGTGTAGGTGCCGGCGGCAGGAATAAGAATGCGGCCACGGAACCGAGCGCTGTACATGTCGGGGTCGGTGGATAGGCCACCAGCCGTGGAAGCCAAGTTGCCCCAGCTGTCATCAGCATCGAAATTCAACTGAGCGTCTACCCGCGTCAACTTTGGCGTGTTGGTTGCAAAAAAGGCCGGGTTGTCGTTGAAATAACCGGTGTAGTACTCGGCAAAGATGCCCCCGGTGGCCGGGCCCCCATCAGGACGAGTGCCCGTGCAGTTTAGCGGTGCAGCCGCGGCTACCGTGAAGGTATAGGCATTCCGAAACGTTGCTGCTCCCTGAGCATTGAGCACTGCCACCTCGGCCTGGTAATTACCAACGGGCACCGTTGCATTTAAACTCAGCTGCCCAGTGGCAGCATTGATGGTAATTCCGCTTGGCAAACTACCGCTGTTGGCCAGAATAAATTGCGGCGTGCTAGCACTCGTGACGGTTGGAACAGCCGAGGTAGCGCTATTGCCAACCAGCACCGTTTGGAAAGCAGGCGAATAGCTTAGAGCAGTCGGCTGAACAATGGCTGGTTGGATGGAGGTGCAGAACTCGGTTGACGGTATCACCTGCCGAACCACTCCAGCCGCGGCACTTTCGTATTCCAATATCAACGAATTGTCTTGGATCAAATCACCGTAGTGAATCAACACGTTGTGCAAACCAGCCGTGAGGTAAACGGATGCTTGCGCCGTAGTCTCCGAGTGGTCGCCCCCGTTGTCGATGGTAGCCTGGCTTGCGGTGAGGTTGGTACCGAGCGCTGCGTTGTCGAGCCACAAGTAAGCGGCATCGTCAGAGGTCAGATAAAGCGTGTAAACGCCGGCAGTGGCAATGCGCAGGCTGCCCCGTTGGCGCAAACTAAAGGCATCAGGGTTGGTAGATGTACCGCTGGCGGTAGGAAGCAGGTTGCCGAAGGGAGACGTAGGGCCAAATAGAACGTTGGCATCAATGCGGGTTAAGCCGACAGTGGTGGTAGCAAAGAAGTTCTGGTTGTTGGCGAAGTAGCCCTTGTAATACTGCGCGTACAAGCCATTCGTGGCTGGGCTGCCGCCCGGATCATTGCCTGCGCACACAGTTGGTTGAGCTAGAGCTTCTAGATTCGGCCATAATCCCAGCAGTCCAACGAGCAGCAATAATAGCTTGGTGCGTTTGAGATAAGTAGTAAAAAGTGTTGACATAGTGAGTTAAAAAAAGTTTGGTATTACAAAGAAGCTCAACAAACTCCTGAACTCAATATATTGTTGCACAATATTTATCTTGTTTATAATATACTAATAGGCTGATTGAAATTTAAAATAAGAAAGTGATAAAACAGCGATACTATTTATGCGGCTGATTATATATATAACTATTTGTAAATTAAACGAGTACTGAGATTTTATAGATAAAGAAGCCTGGTAATACGCTTAGCTACTCAAGCACTACTGTTCGAAAAATGCAAGACCAATTTTTATGGATTCAAGTGAAAATTTATCAGTCGAAGAGTCCGCGCCGCTTACTTGATTTTGTTTTCGTCTTCCCCTTGTCTTTGCTGCCGTTAAACAGGCCGTTGAAAAGCCCGGTCTTTTTCTCTTTGACCAGAATGTATCGCACTGATATGCCGGTGGCAAAACGGGCCCAATCATCGGAATTGAACTCGATGGTGGGCTTGAAATCGGCGGAAACAACAAAGCGAGTGAGTGCTATTTTGTATTCCAGGCCGGCAATGCCATCAACCCCGCCGAAGGCTCCCGTGTCCTTGTTGTTGCCAATGTGCGCCCCTGCGCCGAAATAGTAATTGAGACTCGGCCCTAGCAAGCCGAAATGCTGCTCGGCCAACACGGTGCCCGTAACCTCGCGAGTACCAGCCAGCAACAGTCCTTCGAGTGTGGTTTTGGGCAGAATCTTCTGCTGTACAGTAAGACCATAAAGGCCGGAGCTAAAGCGTAGTCCAGCCGCCGTACGATACTTTTGGGCTAGTGCCGGGCAAGCAGTACCCAGGGTCAGCAAGGCAAGCAGCAAAAGGCTCTTTTGGAATACGGAAAAAAGAAACATCATAATCTTGTAACCAGAGCAGAGGAACTCCCCCCTTATTTCGGCGTTGAACGCGAAAACACCTTGCAAAGTACGGGCCGCTTCGTCGTTTGAGACTTACTGTCCGAGTAGAGTCTCGTACCTTGCTGCTGTTTTCGCCTAACTTCCGACTGTTTTCCTCTGTGTATATTCATCAGGTGGCAGCCTATCTGCCCGACTACGTAGTTACCAACGAGCATTTTACCCGTCTCAATGGCCTTGCCTCCGAGTGGATAATTGAGCGCACCGGCATTCGGGAGCGGCGCAAAGCTGCCCCTGACGAAAACACGAATACAATGGCCGTTGAGGCCACCCGGCGAGCCCTTACCCAAG
Organism: uncultured Hymenobacter sp.; assembly: GCF_964242765.1. Classification (NCBI taxonomy): domain Bacteria; kingdom Pseudomonadati; phylum Bacteroidota; class Cytophagia; order Cytophagales; family Hymenobacteraceae; genus Hymenobacter; species uncultured Hymenobacter sp. Next base: position 27,705 of record NZ_CAXTBM010000023.1, on the reverse strand, counting down.
CCCCCGACTTTGCGGCCACCATCGACCTGATAGTAGGCGCCACCTACACGCCGCACGACACCATTTATACTCTCGCACACGCCGTGCAACGCGACTTAGGAATCAATGAAATTCCGGTGGTGAGCATATCCTCGGCGTGCTCTTCGCTGCTGAACGCTATTGAAATAGTGGAAGGCTATTTTGCCCTGGGCAAAGCATCAAGGGCCGTAGTAGTAGTAAGTGAGCACAACACGGCCTACAACAACGAACAAGACACGATGGCGGGCCATTTGTGGGGTGATGGGGCTTCTACTTTGCTGATCAGCAAAGAGCGTCTTTCTCCCGATGACCTCCGCGTTGTGGAAGTGGTAACCGGTGGCGCCGCCGTAGTAGGCAAAGCCGACGAGGCAGTAACCCTGAAGCCAGTGGAAAAAGGCATTGTTATGCCCCACGGCCGCGACGTTTTCACGCACGCTTGCACGTACATGGCCCGCGTGACCGAGCAACTACTGACGCGGCAGCAACTCACCGTCGAGGACGTAACGTTTTTAATTCCGCACCAAGCCAACCTGCGCATCACCAAAAATGTGCTCAAGCAATTGGGCATGCCTGCTGAGCGCGCGGTATCCAATATCGAGCAGCTCGGCAACACGGGTTGCGCCGGTGCCGCCATCGGCCTCGGCGATACTTGGCACCAGCTCCGCAACGGTAACCGAGTGGTTATTACGGTGTTTGGTGGGGGTTATTCCTACGGGGCGATGCTGCTCGAACGGTAGCTCCACCGCCGACCGGACCAGCATTGAAGTGAAGTGTAGCTCGGCAAACAAACGCAGCTAAACTGCGCTTTCGAAGTGTAGTCGTCCTTTCTAGCTGCTATGTCCTTCTTGCTGCGCCCGCTTCTGTTCCTGCTTTCTGTTCTGGCACTGCCCGCGGCAGCTCAGCAACTACCGCCTGCCTCCTTACCCGACTACAACGCCCAACGCACCGCCCTCGACCAGCGCGGCAGGCCAGTACTTGGAGTTTGGGCCATCGGCAATGTGGGTATAAGCGGGGCGCGCGCTTTTGCCACCGAGGGCCGCGAGAAGTACTTTCATCAAATGAACGTGGGCTGGGGCGTAGTAAACTTGGCGCTAGCTGGTTCGGCGCTGCGCGCCGCCCACCACGCTGCGCTTCCTACCAACAGGGCCAGCACGGTAAAGGCTCAGCTACGCACCGAAAACCTTTACCTCTTCAACGCCGGCCTCGATGTAGCGTACCTGGCCACCGGTCTCTACCTGCAAGAGCGTGCCCGTAGTCGTTCCACTCAGCGCCAGCAAGACCGCCTAACCGGCTATGGCCGCTCTTTACTTCTGCAAGGTGGCTTCCTGCTAGCCTTCGATGGCATATTGTTCGCAGCGCATTATGCCCACGGGAAGAAAGGCCTTTATCCGCTTCTGAGCCACGTGCAAGCTGGCCCAAACGCAGTAGCTTTCGTGGTGAGGCTGTAAAGGGCGAAGCTGCGCTCCGTTCGGCAACAAGAACGTCAACTTAAGCTTCCACAATACCACCGTCTTCATTCCACCCGCAAAAACGGCAGATTAACTTCTTGGCCTTCGGACGTACGCAGACGGAGCACATACCAACCAGGGCGCAGTAGGGCAGTGGGAATAGCTAAAAAGTTGAGGCCGGACTGATAATCCAACCCGAGTAGACTATGCTGCCGGCCAATAGCATCAACAATAGAAACCCGGAGGCGGCCCGCAGCCGTGGCCGGGTACTGCAAGCGGAGCCCTGTAGCCCCGGCCGGATTAGGGAATAGCTGCGGCTGCCCAGCGGTGGCGGCGTTGCCATAGGCGGCCTGTGGAGCGGCCGCATCGAGGCTGCCGTTGGGGCGGCGCAGGCGCAGGCGGTAGTACCGCAGGCCAGACTGGGGCGCAGCATCGAGGTAGCGGTAGGCGTTGCCCGTGCGCGGCACGGTGGCTAGCGTTTGCCAGGCAGTGGTGTCGAAAGCCAAGGAACGTTCGACTACAAAGTTTTGGAGAAAACATTCGTCCTGGGTGGTCCAGGTTACGGCAATGCCATCGGCGCCGGTAGTTGCGGCAAAGCTGGTGAGTGGGGCCGGCAGCATCGGGCTGGGGCCGCAGCTCGGCGTTACGAAACTACGACTGCGCAGCAGCAGGCGCGCCCCCGTGATGTCGTCGGCGCTGATGGCGCGGCTGGTTTGGCCGCGGGCCACGGCGTAGTGCATCACGGCGCGGGGTAAAATTACGTGGGCGAGTTGCTGGGCGTGTCCTAGCTCGTGCACGGCTACCGTTTCGAAATCCAACTGAGGCGTTACGGCCGACGCGGGGCCAAACTGCCAGTTGGTACCACTATCAAACTGCATGTCGATTTCCTGCACGGCAAAGGCTATCGTACCGTCGGGTTGGAAGCAGCCCTGGTAGTAGCTGGTCGTGCGGCCCAGCACGTTGACGGGCAGTTCGGTTCCCTCATCGAACCCAACGCTGTTTTCACTGTCTTGCTTGGCGCCGCGTTCGGTGCGTGTGGCGGCTTCCACGTCCCAGTTCACGCCGCTCTGGCAGCGCCAAGTAGCTAAGGCATTTCGGAAAGCCGTTACGGCGCGGGTATTGGCTGCAAAGCCAGCTTCGAAGCGGAAGGCATAGCCTCCACGCCCGTTTTGGTTGAGATGACTCGGGCGTATCACCTGGCTGGAGTCGTTGGCAGGCAGCACGTTGCTGATGGCGTAAGGAATCGTAACGGCGCTTAAACTGGTGACGAAGAGCTGGTCGGCGCTGGTAACGCGCACGGTGCCGCTGCCCGCCGGACTACGGCTCCCCCCACTGGTCTGGCTCGTAGACGGCACCCGCACCTGAATACGGGTATCAGTCCAGCTTACGTAGTCGGTGGCGCGGGGCTTCACGAACGAGCTGCCCCCGTTATCGGCATTGCGAAACTCTACGAAACCCCCACCACGCGTTGGCCCGAAGCCGCTACCCGAAATAGTAAGCACAGCCCCTGTGCCGGCTGGCACCGTACTCGGGCTTAACGTGGTAATGACAGGAGCTTGCCCGCGGGCCTGCGGTGGGGCGGCTAACTGCCGCGCTACCGCCGTAGCTAGCGCCGGGTTGGGCTGCACAACGCGCCTGGCTTGGCCGGTAGCGGCCGTTAGCGTCTGGTAGAAATCCTCGTTGATGAGGCCATATTCCCGGAATGGCTCGGCGGCCGTGGCGTCGCTTAAATCATATCCAATAAATCCTTGTTGGCTGCCATAAGCAACCCAAGCGGCTCCCACGCTTTCGGTGCCCGGAAAGGCAGCGGGCGTCAGGAACAGGACGCCTTGCTGGCCCGGTTGCAAGGCCAGTGTGTTGGTGAGGTCTTGCCGGGCTAGGTCCACGCTGCCGCCCTCGGTTAGCACCGTCAGTACAGCCGGAGCCGTACCTTTTAGCGCGCTGAAAACCCGAAATTGATGAGCCGTATAAATGCGCTGGTGCCTGCTGTCCCACACGCTGCGGCTGGCTGTCACCTCGCCTTCTACCACCAGCGTCGCTTGCGCTGCTCGTTGGGCCGGGTCGAGGGCCAACAGCAGGCAGTGCGTTTCGGGGGCGGCAGTGGGAGTTTGGGCCGAGGCCGCCCCCATCATCAGAAACAAAGAGAAGAAGCTGGCAGAGAAACGAAAGCGCATAGAATAACACCAGTAGAGGACTGCTCAAGATACGGGATTTGAGCGGTTGCGGACGGCTCCGCCCGCGCACAACTACACAATATCCACTGTGCTTGGCACAGCTGGCTAGTTGAGGCGGAAGCAGCCGTCCGAAAGTCTTCCGAACAGAGGGCTTGTGCTTCGTTGGCTTTTTTTCTGCTTGCGCCAACCTTTGCGCGGCTTGGGTTCCCTTTACATCAAATAACGGCCCGTGACTTCGCTTCCTGCGTTCAACAATTCTGAAGAACAACAACTGCTGACTGGCTGCCTTGCGCAAGACCGCCAAGCACAGTATCAGTTGTATCAGCGTTACAAAACGGCTATGTTTTCCTGTGCGTTGCGCATTCTGGGCGGCGACTATGATCTGGCCCAGGATGCGTTGCAGGATGCCTTTGTGGATGTGTTCCGGCAGTTGGCCAGCTTCCGGCAGCAGTCCACGCTAGGTGCCTGGATTAAAACCATTGTGGTGCGGCGGGCCTTAGCCACGCTTCGGCGCGAACAGCGCATGGAAGTCTATGACCCGGAGCGCCACCCCGAGCCGCTCGTAGCCTGGCACGACCAGCTAACCGGCCAAGCGCTGGAAAAAGCCATCGACGAGCTACCCGCGGGCTACCGCGCCGTATTCTGCCTGATCGAGGTAGAAGGCTATTTGCACCGCGAAGTAGCCGAGATGCTTGGCATTTCGGAGGGCACCACTAAGTCGCAGCTTTTTCATGCCAAGCGGCTGCTCAAAATCAAACTTCATCACCTGTATTTATGAACCAGACCCCCGACCTGCCTGAAGAAGGGCACCAAAACCTGCGGCGGGCACTGAAAGAATTGCCCACCCACGAGCCGGCTCCTGCCACTTGGTCCTGCATTGAGGGCCAACTGGCGGCCGACGAAGCCATACACCGTACCCTTCCCCAATTACCCACCCACGCCCCGGATGATGCCGTATGGGCCGCCATTGCCGGCCGCCTCGACCAGCCCCAGCCGGAGCCAACACCCCTGACGGCAACGCCGGTAGCGCCCGTTGCAGTTCGGCAACTGTGGCCCGCCAAGCACCTCCGCCTTGTCGCCAGCGTGGCCGCGGCTGTTCTGCTACTGGTGCTAATTTGGTGGCAGCGCCCCGTCGCCAACGAGGCATCCTTCCCCCGCGAAACCATCACCTACACCGAAGAAATCGTGGAAAGCCCGGTGGCTACGCTGCCCGTCCAAAGTGCCGCCGATCCGCTAGGCCAGGAAGGCGTGGCCTTTATTGATGCGCACTGCACCTCGTTGCCTACCGTCTGCCAGTCGGGCGAGTTCAAGGAGTTGCGCACGCAACTCACGGAGTTGGAAGGCGAGGAATTGCGTTTGCAAAAAGCGGCGCAGCGCTTTGGAGCCACGCCGGAGCTAGTCCGCAACCAAGTGCGGGTCACTACCCTCAAAGCGGCCATCACCCGGGAGCTTATTCAACTCCTAATCTCATGATTGCCTTGCTTTTAAATATAGGAAAGACCCGTCGTTGGGGTGAGATCCTGCTGCTGGGGCTGCTCTACTTTGGCCTGCTTGATATGGCCCAGGCGCAGCGCAAAGTCCAGGTGCTCACGCGCACCATCGAGCAGACCTTGCCCTGCCCGACGGGTACGCTCGTCCGCATTCGGGCCGAAAAAGCCACCCTGAAAGTGCAGGGTTGGGATAAGCCGAGCGTGCAGGTGGTGCTGCGCCTAAGTGCCCGCCACCCCGAGCGCGCCACCGCCGAACGGGAATTGCCGGCTGCCCGCTACCGAATAGCCAAAAAAGGTAGTACCGTTGACCTAGTCAACTACTTCGCAATACCCGTTGGGGCCCCACCCGTCCGCAGCGACTTGCGCGCCGAATACACCGTGATGATGCCCGCGGGCAATGCCTTGGAGCTAGTGAATGCCTACGGTCGCACCGAGCTACTCGACTTGATCGGCCGTCAAACGCTGGTGCAGGACTTCGGCGAAATTACGCTGCAAGACCTGCGGGGCAGTCTGGAAGCTACCATTCGCTACACCGAGCTAACGGGCACCAACCTCAACTGCGCGTTTGTGTGCCACGCCGACAAGTCGGCGGTGCAGCTAACGGGTGCCGGGGGCACCTATGCCATCAGCAACGCCTACGGCACCATTGTATTCGAGCCCAACGATGAACTGAAAAGTGCTTTCGTTGATGCCAGCCGCACCGAGGTAACAATTGGGGTACCACAACTCTCGCTTTTCAACTACAACTTGGGCACCAGCCAAGGCAAGCTGGTAGTGCCGGCTAGCTACCCCTCCAAGCGTACCCTCACGGGTCGCAATACCTTGCAAGTCACCAACGACGCCAAGTTGCCGCTTATCCGCGTCAGCACCTCCTACGCCCCCATCACGCTCCAGACCCAACCACTCCTCGTCCAGCCCTGATCTGCTCTGTTACCTGCTCTATGAATCAAACTTCTATTTTCAACCTGGCTGCCCGGCGCGGGCTCCTGCTTTGCTTGCCGCTTTGCCTAAGCTTGCTGCGACTAGCAACTGCCCAAACCGCGCCCGACACCACCCGCGTGCGGTACAGCGAAGAAACAGTTGCCGAGCCCGACTCCTTGCGCACTAGTGCAGTAAAGCAGAGCTATGGCAAGCTGACGCGGTTGCAGATCGAAGAGCAAAGCCTTTGGAAGCTCGGACTAAATAGTTTCAGAGGCGCACTCTCTACCCTCCCGGTGCGCTACACGCGCTACGGTTTGTATCTGATTTATGAGCGCAAGCTGCGGTCTGATTTATCGGTTATGGCAGAATTGGCGCCCGATTTTACCCGGTACCGGCCAGCTGAGGACGCCCTGCTGCGCAAAAGATTCAGCGTACGGTCGCAACTAGCCGGGCGCTTCTACTACAACCTTGACCAGCGCATTCGCAAAGGCAAAAGCGCCAGTAACTTCTCCGCCAACTACTTGTCTCTGGCAGTGGGCAATGGCTTCGGCCGCCGCGCCCACGAAACGCCCTTCTATTACTATCAATCCAGCAAACCCATCGTGCGCGCTGACCTAGCCCTTCTCTATGGCCTGCAACGCCGGCTAGGCCAATACGGCTTCGTTGACTTCAACGTGGGTATTCGCACCAAATTAGTCCCCGAAATCGACGATTTTGATTTTACTACTACGCTGCGTTTGGGCTTGGCCATGGGCCGGTAGGGCAGCGTTTGATGGCTACTGCCTGGTGGAGTAGGCAACCAATGAAACAGGTCTGCTTCGACTCCGCGCAGCAGACCTGTTTCATTTTAGATTTATACTACGCACTGCCCTCTAGAATAAGCTGCCTTGCACTGGCTGCGGGATGATGTGGGGTGCCGGAACTGTGATGCCCGATAAGGTGTGGAGCTTTGCCAGAAAATATTGGGTCCAGAGGGGCGTGTGCATGATGTCTTTTTGGTGCACAAACAAATACACGGTGTGCAAGCCCTGTTGCAGCCATTGCGCGATGCGCGCCGCCCACATATCAGCGCGCTGATAGTCGGAATTGATGAGGCCGTGGCCGTTGAAGCGGATAAAGGCGGCTGGAGTGGTCAGGCGCATTGCCAGCACGTCGCGGCGGCCAGCCACATCCGAAAGCACCAGCGTCTTGTTGAGGGCTTCGAGCATGGCGGCCACGGCAGCAAAGGCCACTTTATCGGTGTACCAGCCCGGATGGCGTAACTCCACGGCCAACGGCACATCGGGTGGGAAGTCGAGCAGATACCGCTCTAACCGGGGCAGGTGCTCGGGGCCAAACGTTGGCGGCAGTTGCAGAAAACACCACCCCAACCGCTCATTCAATTCCCGAATGGAGCGACAGAAGCTGATGGTTAGATCATCAACGTTATAGAGTGCCCGGTCGTGGCTGATAACCTGGGGCAGTTTGGGGCAAAAGCGGAAGCTAGGCGGCACCGCGTCGCGCCACTTGCGCACTGTGGGCGCATCCGGAATGCGGTAGTGCGTGGTGTTAAGCTCTAACCCATTGAATTGCCGAGCGTAGTGGTGCAGATAGTCGGCGTCGCGGATGCCAGCCGGGAAGTACGAACCCAGCCACGCCTTATTGGTCCAAATAGGACAGCCGACAAACACTTGGGGCACGACGGGCGTAGCCGCGGCACGGGCTAGCACGGCGGCCGTGTCGGCATGATCGGGGGGCAAACGAAAATCTACGTAGCGCAGGTCGGAAAGGCGGCCAAAATCCATGCAGCAAATTACGGCGAAATGAATTGGCAGGCTAGTAAGGCCACCAGAACTGAAGCGGAATCCTCGTGCCGTCTTTTATTGGTTTCAGGGAAGCGTTTTTCCAGATTTTCCAGAGGAACTCTCTCCTTGAAGCCCGGCAACAACCTAGCTTTTCAAACCGCAGAGCAAACCAACTACCCATTACGCGCCGCCACGCTTCCGCAAAATAGACAAGCCACTGGACCGACAGCAACTCTCACTACTGCGCCAGTCGAGCCCCCTGATTTTTGCATAGCTCCTCCGCTAACTACCGTTGGTTTCATTTACTATCCTTATGAAAATTCCGCGACTTTTACAACCCGTCTGAAACCACAAAACTGGCTTGGGTTTTAGTTTTTTTTTACCAGCAGATAATCTCATTTTTTACAAAGCAATTATATAGTCTATTAATAATGCAAAACACGGCTTAGACAAACACAAACGCATATTTACTGTAGTTACATCCAATAAGTTAAATGCAAATTTTATTAAAAATGCACAATTTTACTCTTGCTTGATAACCTGTCTTAATGAGAGAAACGGTGCTAGTTTGAAAGTCGCTGCTAGATTTGTTTTGTTCACAACACAGCGTAGCGATGAAATTGACCTCACGACTGAGTGCTTCGAGCTTACTAGCAATTTTGTACTTTTCAACTTTGTCCTTCCTTGCTCCGGAGGCTAGTGCTGCGCGCTTTAGCGTCGACGACGACAAAAATCCAGCTCTTGCGGCACGCCGCGCCGCTGTGCTTCGAGGCCGCGCTTCGTGGTACGGCAAAGACCATCAGGGCATGCGCACCAGCAGTGGAGAGCGGTTCGACCGCAACAAATTCACTTGTGCGCACAAGACCTTACCCTTCGGCACCAAGTTGCGCGTTACCAACCCCGAAACGCACGCATCGGTTGTTGTCCGGGTTTCCGACCGGGGCCCGTTTCGGCACCAGCGCATCCTCGACCTTTCCGAAATTGCGGCTCGCCCTCTAGGTATTGTCGATCATGGCGCTGTATCGGTGCTGGCTGAAATAGTGCCCGACGATACTCCCCTCGGCCCAGCCAACGCGCCTGCGGACCTTGCCCTGCTACTCAACGATCCAACTATTGTCACGGAGGCCGGCTTACACACTGATATCCGCACCGGCGCCACCGAGGCCGACGACATAGCTATTCTCCCCGAACCCGCTGCCACGTATGTGGTACAAGCCGGCACGTTCGGCGATGTCCGCAATGCCCAAGCGCTAATCGATCGGATTCAGAGTCTCGATCCAAAGTTGTTGGTGACGACAGTGACCACAAATACGGCAGGCGGCAAAACGCTGAACCGGGTGGTGGTAGGTCGCTTTGCTACCCCGGCAGAGGCCAAGGCCGTTTGCCAACGCCTCAGCAAAGTAGGCGTAGTGGGCATGGTACGCCAAGGCGAGAATCTATAGAAATTAACGCCTATACTTTGAGAGGCTGCCGACACGTTGTGTTGGCAGCCTTTTTTATGTCGCCGTGGCAGAAAGTATTCGGGCCTTCAACATGATTTGTTTTTTATTCTCCTATCAGTTTTATGAAAACACTGCTTCTACTGGGGTTAGGATGCGTCCTAACTACATCTGCTACCGCTCAAGCGCAGAAAGGAACTCGTTATCTAGGAGCTAGTATCGGCAGCTTCAGCTACAGTCACGAATACGACCGCAACAGCTTCTCGGCTGCGTTGGTCCCCACTGGTGGCCTATTTTTGACGAACAGACTGTTACTTGGCAGCGAAGTACAGCTTGGATATAGTTTACTGCGTTTCCGCAATCGGAACAGCAGTGCCTTGAATTATCGTCGTCGCGTTTTCAGCTACGGTTTTGCGCCTGTCGCCCGCTACTACTTTAACAGCACTGGGCCACACCGTTTTTTTGGGCAGTTGAGTGCCGGAGTCTTTTGGCTGAATAGCCGCAACAATGATAGCATCCTTGGTAGCTACGACGGGAGAAGCCAAACCCAAAACTACGCCAAGGCGGGCATTACTTTGGGATATAACTACTTCGTAACGCCCGGTGCGGCTCTGGAGGTTACTGCTGGCTATAGCCATACCAGCAGCCTAGCCGCCTTCAATACTGGCTTTCTTGATGTGCGTGCCGGCTTTGCGGTCTTCCTGCCTTCTAAGCAAGCAGCCACCGTTCCAGCTCAGTAAATACCCTTGTACTACTTGCAGCGCGGCACGTAACCTACCCTGGTTTGCGTGCCGCGTTTTTTTGTCGGATGTTGTGTTGCAGACGCACTCATCTGCTTGAATCTATGCTCCGCTACATTCGGGCGCTCTTGGCCCTCCTTGTTGCCTCTATTCTGACCTGGGCCCTCAATACCAAACATGGCGACGTACCGCCGTTCGGCAAGTTTCTAAGCCCTTTCCGGGGGTTCTGGCAGAACGGCGAAACCGCTGATGCGCTACCAACCCAGCAGACGCTGCAATTGCCGGGCCTGCAACAACCCGTGCAAGTGCGCTTCGACGATCAGCGCGTGCCGCACATCTTCGCCCAGAACGACCATGACCTGTACTACACCCAAGGCTACCTGACGGCCCAGGACCGGCTTTGGCAGATGGATTTCATTGCCCACGTAGCCGGCGGGCGGCTGGCCGAAATAGTGGGGCCGGCCCGCCTGGAAACCGACCGGTTCTTCCGCCGCATGGGCTTGCCATTCGGGGCCCGCAAGTCGCTGGATTCGGCCATGACCGACCCCGTGGTTCGCACCGTGCTTACCTCGTACGCCGATGGCGTGAATGCCTACATTGGTACGCTCAGCCCCCAAACATTGCCCTTTGAATACAAGCTACTCGATTACGCGCCCGAGCCCTGGGAGCCGCTGAAAAGCGCGCTGATTCTGAAGTACATGGCGTTTGATTTGAGTGGCCGCTCCGACGACCTGCGCATGAGCAACGCCTTAGCCAAATATGGGGCGGCCGTGGTGAAAGACCTGTTTCCCGACTACCCTACCCGGGAAGACCCCATCGTGCCCATCGGGACGCCGCTGGACTTTCAGCCGCTGCCGGTGCCGCCTACGCCGCCCAGCTTTCTGGCGGCGATGTCGGGTGAAACGCCGCAAAACGAGCCGGACCCGGAACTAGGCTCCAACAATTTTGCGGTCAGCGGGGCAAAGTCAGCGACGGGTTACCCGCTGCTCGCCAACGACCCGCACTTGCAGCTCAACCTGCCCAGCATCTGGTATCAGGTGCAACTGGCGGCGCCCGGCGTGAACGTGTACGGGGTAAGCATTCCGGGGACGCCTTTCACCATTATCGGGTTCAACGAGCAGGTGGCCTGGGGTGTAACCAACGTGGCCGCCGACGTCATGGACTGGTACCAACTCAAGTTCAAAGACAGCAGCCGGCGCGAGTACTGGCACGACGGCCGCTGGAAACCCGTGCGCCGGGTAGTGGAACGCATCAAAGTGCGCGGGCAGCCCGACCAACTCGATACGGTGCTCTATACGCACCACGGCCCCGTTGTGTACGATAAGCCGGAAAAGCCCTTCCTGGCCCAGACGCCCATAGCCCACGCCATGCGCTGGACCGCCCACGACGCGGCCAATGAGTTCCTGACCTTCTACCGGCTCAACCGCGCCCGCAACTACCCAGACTATGTGGCAGCGCTTAGCACGTACGGCACTCCGGCCCAGAACTTTATTTTCGCTAGTGCTGCCAAGGACATTGCCATCTGGCCCAACGGCCACTTCCCGCTGAAATGGCGCGACCAAGGCAAGTTTATTCTCGACGGCACCGACCCCACCTACGACTGGCAAGGCTGGATTCCGGCCGCCCAGAATCCGCACGTCAAGAACCCGGCGCGTCAGTTTGTGTCGTCGGCCAACCAGTTTTCCACGGGCCCCGATTACCCGTACTACCTGAACTGGAACTACGGCGACGGTAGCTACGACCGGGCGCACCGCATCAACCAGCGGCTGGCCCGCATGAGCCAGGCCACCCCCGACAGCCTGCGGTTGCTGCAAAACGACAACCTCAACCTGAACGCCCAGTTGATGCTGCCCCGGATGCTGGCTTTAGTAGCTGGCGCCGCCAACGGCGACACGCTGCTTTCCGATGCTTCGCCCGAGGGCCGGGTGCTAGCCGAAATGCGTCGCTGGAATTACGCCTATACCGCCGATGCTCTGGCTCCCAGCGTGTTTGATCTGTGGTACGGCAACTTAGTGAAGCGCATCTGGGAAGATGATTTCGGCTTGAAAGCCACCGGCTTGGAAATGCGCGACCCCGCTCGTGACCGAACCAACACGCTCATCCTACAAGAGGAAAACAGCCCCTGGGTGGATAACCGACGTACGCCGCGGCGCGAAACCTTACCGGAGCTTGCCCGGCGCAGCCTGCGCTTCGCCACCGATTCCCTGACCCGTAAATATGGCCCCATCGGCCCGAAATGGCGCTGGGCCAGTCAAAAAAGCACCGATATTCTGCATATGCTTCAAATCCCCGGCTTCGGCCACATGGACTTGGACTGCGGCGGCGGGGCCGGCATTGTGAATGCCACCACTACCCGTACGGGACCTTCGTGGCGCATGGTGGTAGCGCTGGGGCCACAGGTACGCGCCTATGGCGTGTTTCCGGGTGGCCAAAGTGGCAATCCTGGTTCCGCTGCCTACGACGATATGCTGGAAACTTGGCGCGTAGGCAAGCTCAACGAGTTGGTGTTTCTGCGTAGCGCCGGCGAGCCGAATCCGCGTGTACGCGCCGCCTGGACGTTATCCAACTAGTTTTTCACCTACTCCTATGCTGCTTTTCCTACTAATTTCACTACTTGCCGCGGTAGCTCAGCTTTTCTTGCCTTGGTGGGTGATAACGCCCTTATGCTTCGCGCTGGCCGCTTGGCGCAACTTATCCGGCGGCCGGTCGTTTGTGGCTGGCTTCTTGGGTGTTGGGGTGGGCTGGCTGGTACTAGCCAGTTGGCTGAGCTTTCGCAATGAGGGCTTACTGGCCCACCGGGTAGCGCAGCTATTGCCACTAGGCGGCCAGGGCTGGCTGCTGGTGGTAGCAACGGCGGTGATAGGCGGCTTGGTGGGCGGCTTGGCAGCATTAGCTGGCGCTTGGGTCCGGCAGGCCGTAACGCCCAAGGCACCTATACCAGCTAGATAAGGCAGTTTCCTTGTTGATATAAACAGAAAGCAGCGTGGAGTTAAAGCTCCGCGCTGCTTTCTGTTTAAAGTAGTTGGGACGTCAAGACCTGCCCAACATAGCTTGAACGCGCAACAAAACGGGCGCGGCCTGCTAAGCTTAGTACTGCGAGATAAAGCCTAGCGCCTCTAGCGTGTACTGCGTGATGGACGTGAAGTGGTTGCCACCCCGAATAGGATGCAACGTTACCTGCGTGGCGCCGCGGGCACGCATGGCCTTGTAAGCGTCTTCCGAGTTGAAGTAAGGCACGTAGTCATCGGCGGTGCCGTGGAAGAGGGCCAATGGGGCCTTTGGTTGCCAGTCGTGGATGTCGTTGTCGCGAAAGGCGGCCGCCATGGGAGCGTCCGTTTTGTTGAGGATAGTGGTCCGGAAAGTAGTGGTAAACAAGTCACTTGGCGTTTCCGGCACGTCGCTGAATGGGTTGGCTTGCAGTTGCGTCGCCCAGGGCTGATTGAAGTAGTAGCTCGGGGCCCGGTTGATGTTATACACCCGGTTGTAGGTATCCAGCACCCACACATAGGAACTCAGGAAACTAAGGTCCTGGTTGGAGCCCAGGATGTAGTTGGCAAAGGCAGTTTTGTGGTACGCCCCCGCCCCCGGAGCACTCGCCGTAACCGCAAATTCGGTTGGAAACTTCTCCTCAATGAGCTTGTGCAGCGCCATCGTGGCATACCCGCCTTCCGAATAGCCCAGCAAGAAATTCTTCTTGTTGAGGGCTACCTTTTCCTTTTCACAAAACTCCTTCACGGCCCGCATCATATCCAGCGACGCCGACGCCAGAGAAGCCGCATGCTCGTAGGGGTGCGGCAACGCCTTGCTCGCCCCGTAGCCAATATAATCGGGAACCGACACAACGTAGCCCGTGGATGCCAGCAACGACACCGCCGAGTACACCTCACTGCTAGCGCTATAGTAGGACGGGGCCCGGTCTTCGCCGTCGGGGCTGATGGTGCCGTGCTGGTAGCTGAGCAACGGCAACGCCTGCGTGGTCACGGGCACCAGCAGCGCCCCCGATGCCGTAATCTGCTGGCCGTCGGTGTTGCGCGTAGTGTACGTTAGCTTATAGACCCGGATTGGGTAACGAACCAGTGCTCCAGCCAGGGGAATACCTGACACGCGGCTGGTTAGTGCGGTAGGGCTGTACTCCCCGATGAGGGTGCTGGTAAGTAAGTGGGTTTCGACGGCAACCGGCGCTTCGGGCTGCGGTGAAGTTTCTTTCGAGCAACTGCTGCCAGCTGCTACGCCCAAACCGGCCCACAAGATCAAAGTGAGGCGCAGTCGGCGGAAATCAAGTTTTTTCAAGAACACGTTGGAGGCTTAGAGTTAACTATCACTCTTATAACACCACCTGCACCAAAAGATTTCCGCTAAGCTGCCGCAAATCCAACTCTCTTACCTCACTACCAATCGATAGGCAAATACTGCTACTCTTGGTGCGCCTCAAACCTACTCAATAGGATAATTGTCATGCCGAGCGCAGCGAGGAATCTGGGTTTCTTCGTTGAACAACTAAATTCAGATTCCTCACTGCGCTCGGCATGACAATTATCCTGGTGCATTGTCACCAATTATTTTTATTATAACTAAATAATTAGTTGAATAACTAAATTATTAGTTATACCTTCAATCCATTACCTCTCCGCTTATGCAAACCTTCCCCGAACTGACCAGAGCCGAAGAGCAAGTGATGCAGGTGCTCTGGCAGCGCGGTCCTTCTTTCGTGAAGGACGTGCTAGCCGAAATGCCTGCTCCGCAACCGGCCTACAATACGGTTTCCACCATCATCCGCATTCTAGAGCAAAAACGCTTCGTAGAACACGAAGCGTTTGGGCGCACGCACCGCTACCGCGCCCTTGTGGCC